>JASFLR010000154.1:0-6969 GCA_050117995.1 Anaerolineae bacterium | reverse complement strand
GGGCAAGGTGCGCCCCGTAGCGTGGGTGACCAGCGGTGCTCCGGTAGAGATCCTGGTGGGCATGGGCATATCGACCGTGTATCCCGAGAATTATGGCGCGCTGCTTGGAGCCCAGAAGGCTGCCGTCCCGCTGGCCCAGCTCGCGGAGGAGCAGGGATTCAGCCCAGACCTCTGCTCGTATGCGCGCTGCCATATGGGCTCGGTGTTGGACCCGGGCAATGCCCCGCAGGGCGGCCTGCCCAAGCCCGATCTACTGATAGCCTCGAACAACATCTGCGGCACCGTGATCAAGTGGTATCAGGCCCTGGCCCAGCGGCTACAGGTGCCTTTGTTCCTGCTCGACGCGCCCTACCAGCATGAGCCAGGTTTGTCGGATCACGCACTCCAGTACGTCGCCGCCCAGTTGGAGGATCTGATCGCCTGGGTGACCAGGCACACCGGGCGCAAGCTGAACCAGAAAAAGTTCCACCAGGCCTTGGAGCTCTCGAACGAGGCAGTGACCCTCTGGCGCGAGATCCGCGAGCTGTGCCAGGCTCGGCCTTCACCGCTCAACGCCCCCGATCTGTTTCTGACCATGGCGCCCATCGTGGTCCTCCGGGGCAGCAAGGATGCCGTCACCTTCTATAGCAAGCTCAAAGCCGAGGTAGAGGAGCGGGTTGCGCGGGGTGAAGGGGCGATCATGGAGGAACGCTACCGCCTTTTGTGGGACAATATCGCCATCTGGTACCGGTTGTTCCGGCTATTCAGCCTCTTTACCGACGCGGGAGCTTGCTTTGTGGTGGACACCTATACCAATGCCTGGTCGGTCTCGGTCGACACCGACGATCCGATCCTGGGTCTGGCTCGCACCTACTCTACTGTGTACATCAATCAGAGCCTGCAGGCCAGAACTGACCAGATGACCGATCTGGTCGAGCGCTTTGGCGTCGATGGGATGGTCTTTCACTCCAACCGCTCCTGCAAACCCTACTCCCTGGGTCAGTACGAATTGCTCGACGAGATTGGACGGCGCACTGGCGTGCCAGGTGTGATCCTCGAGGCCGATATGTGTGACACTCGCCTCTATGCCGACGAGCCGATCAAGAATCGCATCCAGGCCTTTCTGGATCTTCTGGCAGGTTGAGACTCTGCGGGCCGGCAGCGGGGGGAGCAGTTGTCCCAGCGCCCGCTCGCAAGCATCTGATGGAGGCTGATTGAGCGGCGAACTAGTTGCGTTGCTTAGCGCCTTTCTGTGGGCGATGGCCAGCGTCCTGCTGACTGTGGGTGCCAGGCGAATTCACGTCCTCCCTATGAACCTGATCCGCTGCGTGATTTCGACCATCTTTTTCTGGGCGCTACTGCCGTTCTATGGCGGGCTGGACGCACTGGCTGCGATCCCGGCGGCAGCGTGGCCCTGGCTGGTGCTGTCAGTGTTAGGGCTGCTCGTGGTGGGCGATACACTATACTTTCGCAGCATGGATCTGGCGGGAGTATCCTGGGCTATGCCCGTCGCCAGTGTGAATCCCCTGTGGGCCGTGCTGCTGGCTGCCGCCTTCTTGGGGGAGCCGCTCTCCTGGACGCTGGTGCTGGGGGCCGGTCTGGTGATCGCCGGTGTCGTGCTGGTGAGCAGGTCCGCCATGCCGGAGGTAGTGGACCGGGTAGTAGATCCGGAAAACCGGCGACGGGGCATCCTGCTTGCTCTACTGGTATCGGTATTGTGGGCGGCGGGCCAAGTCGCCCTAAAGCCAGCAACGGCTGGCATGCATTCAGTTGTCGCCAATAGCGTGCGCCAGCCCATGGGGATGCTGATCTTGCTGGGTCTCACACTCCGGCAGGGACGGTGGCGGGCACTACGCAAGCTGGATCGCAGGTCTTGGGCCGTCATTGGCATTGCCAGCCTGGTGGGTACTGGTGTTGGCAGCCTTTTCTTCGTCTTGGCCATCCAGCTCGCCGGTGCGGGTCGCACCGCTGTGCTGACCTCTACCGCGCCCCTGCTGGCGATTCCTTTTTCGATGCTCTGGCTGCGCGAGCGGCCGACGCGATGGACATTGGCGGGCACGCTGTTGACAACAACCGGCATCGTGCTCGTCGTATAAGAGAGCGACTGTGTCTGGTGTAAAGCACCAAGGACTGCGCGGTTGGCGTTCCAGTCTGGAACAGTACCGCCGCATGCTGGCCTACGTGCGTCCCTATAGACGATATCTTGTGCTGGCAGCGATCTGCCTGGTATCGATGAGCCTGCTCAGCTTGGCCATGCCCTGGGCAGTCAAAGATCTGGTGGACCAGGTTGTTGTGGGCCAGGATGTCGATGAGCTCAACTACATTGCTATCCTCCTTGCCGGCATATTTGTTCTCCGTGCGGGCTTGAGCTTTGCTCAGACCTATCTGATTGCCTGGGCAGGCGAGCGTGTGGTGGCCACCCTGCGGCGCGAAATCTACGAGCACCTCCTCTCGCTGTCGCTGGGGTTCTTCTCGCGCCAGCGTGTGGGCGAGATCGTGTCCCGACTGAGCAACGACGTGCAGCTGATCCAGAGTGCAGTCACAAGCAACCTGGTGTCGTTCCTCCAACAGATCGCTACCTTTGTGGGCGTGATCGCTATCGTCGCAATTATGAATTGGCGTCTGATGTTGCTGATGGCAGTGGCCATCCCGGGCATGATGCTACTCACCCGCTTGCTGGGCCGGCGGATTCGAAAGATCGCCCGCCGCTTCCAGGACACCTTGGGTGAAGCTTCCGCCGTGGTTGAGGAGACCGTCGGCGGCATCCGCATCGTAAAGTCGTTTGCCCGTGAGGATCACGAGATGGCACGGTACGGCCAAAAGGTGGATGACCTCTTCCAGGCCGCCATGCACCGCACGCGCTACTATGCCACGCTGGGCCCCATGATCTCCCTGTTGATGTATGGCAGCCTAATACTGGTGCTGTGGGTGGGCGGTCGCGAAGTCCTGAACGGACGGCTTACTCCGGGCGAGCTGATCGCATTTCTGCTGTACGCTACCATGCTCACCGGTCCTCTGGGCAGCTTTGGCGGCCTGTACGGGCAGTTACAGGCCGCACTGGGAGCCACGGAGCGGGTCTTTGAACTGCTGGACGTTGCCCCCGAGATTGCCGAAGCGCCTGATGCCCAGCCCCTGCCGCCCATCGCCGGTCGGGTAGTCTTTGCAGATGTCAGCTTCGAGTACGACCCGCGCCAGCCGGTGCTGCGCCACGTGTCTCTTGAGGCCGAGCCGGGCCAGGTTGTGGCTCTGGTGGGCCCCAGCGGCGTAGGCAAGACAACACTGGCCAATTTGATCCCCCGCTTCTTCGATCCCTCTGCCGGGCGGATCGCAATCGACGGATATGACCTGCGCCAGGTGACGCTGCGCTCGCTACGTGACCAGATCGGGATCGTACCTCAGGAAACGATCCTGTTCAGCGACACAGTGGCGGCGAATATACGCTATGGCAAACTGGATGCCACCCAGGACGAGATTGAAGCAGCGGCGCGAGCGGCCAACGCGCACGGCTTTGTACTCGGCGAGCTGCCAGATGGCTACGATACCCAAGTGGGTGAGCGGGGCATCAAGCTCTCGGGTGGGCAGAGGCAGCGGATTGCCATTGCCCGGGCCATTCTCAAGAACCCGCGCATCTTGATCTTGGATGAGGCCACCTCGTCGCTCGATACCGAGTCAGAGCGCCTGATCCAGGAGGCGCTGGAAAGACTGATACATCCTGATGGTGATGGAGGCGGAGGACGGACCACCTTTGTCATCGCCCATCGCCTGTCCACCATAGTCAATGCCGACCACATCCTGGTGCTCGGCGATGGGCAGGTGTTGGAGCGAGGGACACACGAGGAACTACTGGCTCGCGAGGGCAGCCTCTACCGCTACTACTATGCCCTGCAGTTCCAGTGGGGCGACGAGGAATATCAGACCGGTGAGGACGAATCTGCAAAATCAGAGACGGCAGAGGACGCGTGGCAATCTGCCGATTTACAGCTGTACCTACCTTCCGAGCCTGCCCCACCCCCTTTGTACGAGCCAGGGGCCCAGGGAAAGGACTAGCCATGTACGGATGGGATGCACCGTGCGGGGCAGATGAGATCGAGCGATGACCTGGCTACAGCGATGGCTGGTTGACCTCTTCAACACCCTTGCCACCATCTACTACCGGCGGAAATATGGCGCGGTGGCTCGACACCTGGGCCGGTCTCCCCTGGAAAGGGAAGAGAAGCAGCGGGCCTTTGTGATCATCGAGATCGACGGGCTGGCCTACGAGTACCTGCGAAAGGCACTGCGTGCCGGTTATATGCCTTACCTGTCCCGGTTGGTCATGAATCGCAAACTCAGGCTGACCCGTTGGCATTGCGGCCTGCCTAGCACAACCCCGGCATCGCAAGCGGGCATTCTCTATGGCAACAACTGGGACATCCCCGGTTTCCGTTGGTACGAAAAGGAGACCGGGGAGTCGATCATGTGCAAGCTCCCCGGGGTCGTCAGGGCCATCCAGGAGCGCATTGCAGGCGGCCGGGTTGGCCTGCTGCGGGGCGGATCCAGCTACACCAACATGTTCGACGGCGACGCTCGGCTGTCTCTGTTCACGCTCTCTGCGTTGGGGCGACACCGCCTCTTTGAGAATGTGCGCGGCCTGGGTTTTTTGATCCTCTTTGGATTGAGCCCGCTGCGCCTCATCCGCGTGATCGGCCTTTCACTCTGGTCCTGGTTGGTGTATGTTGTCAAACGCTTCGTGGCCTGGATACGCTCGGGGCCGCGCAAGTCGAAATTCACCTTCTGGGGTCCCTTGTTGGAGATCTTTAACAACATCATCTTTCGCGAGGTAACAACCTTTAGCGTGATGACCGACATCTATCGTGGCATGCCAGCCATCTATGCGGCGTATACCGGCTACGATGAAATCGCCCATCACTTTGGCGCCGACAGCCGCGAGGCGATGCGTGCGCTCCGTGGCATCGACGCGCAGATCCGCCAGATAGATCGCATCCGGCAGCTGTACACACAACACCAATACGATCTCTATATTCTGTCAGATCACGGCATGACCAATTCGACGCCCTTCCTCTGGGCCTACGGGCAGACCCTGGACCAACTACTGGCCGAGCACACGGGCCAGGAGGTAGAAAGCACCGGACCTGCTGAGAACGAGGGTTTGCCCGAGGCGCGATTCCAATTCTTGCTGGATGAGATCCGGGGCTTGGAAGAACGCCCCCACCATCCCTTGCCCGCCCAGCTACTGCGGATGACCCGGGAGCGGTTGGAAGCGCGCCTGCTGGCTGAGGTCCTGGACGGCGATTGGGACCTGAGCCGCAGGGAAAGCATCACCGTCCGGAACTCGGGCTCCTTGTCCCACGTGTACTTTGACGTCGCGGTCCATCCCATGGATCTCAGCGAGGTGGCGTTGCTCTACCCATCTCTGCTCCAGGCCCTGATCTCCCATGAGGGGATAGGGCTGGTCGTGGGACGAGAAGGGGACGACGTCGTCATCGCCAGCCAGCATGGTACGCTGCGCATCGGTCCAAACGATGAGCAACTGGAGGGACAAGATCCGCTCCACGGTCTTGAGCACGCTGCGTGGGCAGCTGGACAGATAGCGCGGGTCGCACGCTTCCCCCACGCGGGTGACCTGATACTGCTGGGCGCATGGGACGGCGAGCGCGTGATCAGCTTTGAGGAGCAAGTGGCCTCCCATGGCGGGCTGGGTGGGCCACAGGCCGCACCCTTTCTCGCCCGACCGCCCGGCGACGAGTTGGGTGGGCGGGGAATCAAGAACTCTCAAGAGGTGTACAGCCGGTTGGTCCGCGTCTATGGGCATCACGAATGAAAAGAGGGGCCGAAGCAAACAACCCCAAGCCCCTCCTGGTCTTCCTAGCCTGGACACCGGGACGCAACTACCCGGTATCCGTCACGGTACTCAACCCGAAAATAGCTCCTGGCTACCCCAACCTTTCAGGTCCAGCACGCGCCCATTGGCAAAATAGGCAAAGTCGAACTGGGTGATCTCCCCCGCACTGGCGCCAGGGACCGGCATTAGCCGCGCCGTCAGCGGTTTGTCGAGGCGCTGTGCCAGCGTAGCCATATCAAGCAGGATTCCGGCTAGCTCGTCGGCGCTCGCGTCACCAGGCAGGGGTACAGTGTCCAGCCCCGTTCCACAGACCGCCGAGTATAGCAGCAGGTCGTTGAGGGTAAACAACCCTTCGCGACTGCGGGCTGCCAGCGTCGCGTCCTCCAGCACCGGCAGCATCACGCCGTTGAATCCGCAGCGAGGATACCTCGCCTTGCGCAAGCACTCGGTTAGGATGCCCACAGCAAACAGCGTACCGGGCGCGCCGAACCGGGCTACGCCCATCCGCTCGATTGCCGCCCCAATACTACGCGCCTCTTCGGGAAAAGGTGCCAGGGAAAAGTCGATCCCCGCAAAACGAAAACCATGGCGCCCCGAGAGTGGCGCGATCATGCGATCAATTCTCCCGGCTGCCTCCTCGACTGCCTCGACAAGGCGCAACCGACCCCGGTCCAGTGAGCTTGAGGGTCCATTGGCCTCCAGGCCAGAAAATGCATTGACTGCCAGATCCGCTGACTCGGTAGCAATCGCGACGGCTGGTGCGCCCCCGTCGTGGTAAGCCGCCGGGAAAAAGGGCGCGTGTGGCCCCACATTGGCCATCACCGCCAGGCGCAGGTTGCCGAATCCAAGTGCTGTCGTACCCGCAATCTGCCGCACGATCCCTGCTGCACGCTGAATCGCCTCCAGGTTGGGACCCGTGTTTTGGGTTGCCACCAACACACTGGCAAACACCGTCTCAGACGACCGGATCAACTCCGGAATGGCATCCAGGAGGGCCAGATTCACACCGGGTACGTCCGCTAGCACGGGTCCCAGGGAGAGATAGTCAAACCCGGCCTCGGCGCACTCGGTCCACAGCTGTGGTGCCAGTTCCATTGGGCTAGCGGCAAGGCGTGAGAGGGGTTGTGTCGCCAGGCGCGTGGTCTGAA
>JASFLR010000153.1:0-7026 GCA_050117995.1 Anaerolineae bacterium | reverse complement strand
GTATCAGGTCTTCGTCCCTCAGCTCCTCCGCGAGGGCTCCGCGCACGTCGTCCAGTTGGTCCAACGCCACCCGGTTCACAACCATACCCAGCACCTGGGCACCTCGCTCCTGGTAGGCTTTGAACTTGGCATGAGCTGAATTGACAATGCTCGCCACCTGCCGCTCCACACCGCTGCCCACCAGCAGGACCGGCGCCCCCAGGTTCTTGGCCACATCGGCGTTAAAGCTGAACTCCAACGCCGCCGTGGCACTCTCCAGGTCCGATCCAATGCACAGGATGAAATCGCAGCACTCGCCCAGGGCCTTGTACCGGGCAATGATCCGGTCCAGGACCTCGTCGTACCGCCCCTGGCCGATCAACTCCTCGGCCTCGTCCATGAGCAGGCCGTAGGTGTTCTCATAGTCCATGTCAATGTGAAAGTGGCGGAGTAGTAGATCGATATTCTTGTCCCGCTCCTGGCCGGGCTGCGCACCGATCACCGGGCGAAAGATCCCCACCCTGGTGGTCTTGCGCAGCAGCAGGTCGGTCACGCCCAGCGACACGAGGGACTTGCCCGAATAGCGGTCGATCGTGGCAATATACAGTACATCCGTCATCTGGCACCTTCCCTTTCTCATCTCCCCAGGTAGCTGGCAACTGGCGGCGGTGACCTGTTCGAATATGGCGTCGAGGGTTGGCGAGGCTGTGCGGCAGCCCGGTCCCGGGGATCCATGACAATTATAGTCGTGGAGGGTCCATCCTGTCAAACCGGCAGATCCCGCGATGGCCGGAGGTGGAGGTTTCCCGCGAGGCGCCATCTGGCCGGTCGACAGAGTTCAGCGGCGCCTCAGGCTACCGGCGGGGCACGAGAGCGGGTGCCGTCGCGTCATGGAAAGGCTGCTAAACTCTCTCTCATGTGCGAGCCGCGAACTTGATAGCATCCTCGCTCCACTTGGGCGCGCTTTCAAGGGCATCGAGCACATCCTCCGGTTCATCCACAAAAGCCCACATCTGAAGATGGCGCTCGTCCATGAAATTCTCCGCCACACACCGGTTCAGCATCTCCTCCAGCGGCCCATAATAGTTCAGTGTATTCAGGATGACGATCGGGTGCGTATGCAGCCCCAGCCTCTTTAGCGTGATCGCCTCCAACAGCTCCTCCAGTGTTCCGGTGCCCCCTGGCAGAGCCACGATGCCATCCACACCCTCCAGATAGGCTGCCTTCCGTTCCTGCATGGTCTCAGTGAAGACGAAATCGGTCACCCCCTTGTGCGCCCATTCGATCTCCTTCATGAACTTTGGCATCACGCCCCGGATCTTGCCGCCGTTCTCCAGGACCACATCGGCCAGTTTCCCCATAAGTCCCATGGATCCGCCGCCAAAAACAACCTCGATCTCGTTCTCGACGAACAGCCGGGCCAACCTCTCCGTAGCCTCGAAGAACGCCCTATCGATCTTGGCGCTCGAGGAACAATAGACACAGACTCTATTCATCTTTCCCCTCCATGTAGCGCATACGCCACTCTTGACACTCTCCATAGACATCTCGAGCGAGTTCGTCGCAGGTCGTCACCGCCCACCCAGTGGAAAGGCATAGATCTCACGCACCGGAGGGAATTCCACCAGGCTCACCTCGTCGAGCTCTACCGGCCCAAAGGCATCGCTTTGCACACACACCTCCAGCGCTGCCCCCATCCTGTCTGGCGCCACACCGGTGGCCACGGTGCAGTGCGGGACCCACTTGCCCGGCAAGTAGTAGTCGACACAGTCTACCCCCCGATCCCTCAGAGAGTTGTGAAATCTCCTGTGCGCCTCCAGCAATTCCTGCGTGACGGCTGGAGCCAGGAACACCACACCCTCTGCCGTGGGGAACGTCCCGGCAGAAGCCAAGTCCAGCGACAGAGGTGCGGTGGCCTTTGCAAACCGGCTCAGGTCCACCCGAAGCACCTCGGGGTTCAGATCCTGAAAAACCGCCAGGCTGATGTGCGGCTGCGCACCCACGTCCAGCATCACCGAGCTGATCGCTTCTCGGGCCAGGTGCTCCCACACCTCGACTACCCGCGCCACACTGACCCTACTCAGGTTGAGTATAACGGCGTATGCCATCTATGCGCCTCCTCACCCACCAACCTCACCCCTGGCAGGTTCGACTGCCGGCCGTGTCCTCCGCGGTCGTAACCAGCGACTTGCCCTTGAATTCCTCGATCTCCAGGCTCCTCCGGCTGCAGCTCGCCACAGTGACCTGCGCTTTTGCCATCCTGCCCTCCGATGATTCCTGCCACCACCGCGCGACCCTCTCCCCTGCGACAGACCAGCCAACAAGCCCCTCTCCCCACCTGCCCGCATCCTATCCGCCAGGACAGACGGCAGGCAGGAGACGAGTTTGGGGTGAGGGGTTCAGCCCTCCTCCACGGCGCCCATAATCGCTTCCAGAACCGCCCTGGTCTCCTCCAACACCTCATGGTTCCAGAAGCGCATTACCCTGATCCCGAGCTCCTCCAGATCCCGCGTTCGCTGGGCATCGCGCACCGCCTGCTCCGGTTCGGCGTGCTGCCCGCCGTCCAGCTCGATTCCTAGCTTGACCTTGTGGCAGTAAGAGTCCAGAATATAGCCCCCCAGTGGATGCTGCCGCCGGAACTTGAGGCCCCGGAGCTGGCGATTTCGCAACAGCGACCACAGGAGTCGCTCGGCATCCGTAGCCTCTCGCCGCAGCGCCCGAGCGCGTTCCAGCAACTCAACTGGGAGCCGTTTGCCCTCACCCCTGGCCCCTCTCCCAGCGGGAGAGGGGAACAAGGGATGCCCATCGCCTGCACCACCTGCGTGATCAGTATTGCCCGTGCTTCCGCTGGAGCGTGTATTATGGCGTTGCTCGTCACTCATGCTGCACTCTCTGGCTCACGAACGGTCGAAGGCTGGGTGGACATCCCTGCGCCGTAGAACCCTATCCCATGGGAGAGGCCTCTCCTCCGGGAGAGGCCAGGGTGAGGGGTTCACCCCTCCACAATGGCGATCTCTTCGACCGTCAACCCCCTACTCCATCGCCCAGCCCTTCACCTCCCCGGCGAACCGGTCATAGACCATCAGCAGCGCCTCCCTGCGGGCCTGGCGCTGGGCTATGGACATAGTTGGTCCTCCTTGTCTTCCGGGGCCTTGGCAGCCCCAGTATAGCACGGACGGGGGTACGCTGCAAGGAGCTGTTGGTTCCACCGAAGGGAGAACGCATTTGACCTGCTGGAGGTGCAGCGCATCACTTTCAGCAGGGAGGGTATTGCATAAGTGTGAAATTTCTATCGATTTCAGTGCCTGGATCGATAGAACGAGGTGGTTTGCGCCTGGGATCTGATCGAGATGCGATTGGCCCAGGTTTCACCGTGCCGCGGAACTAGAGGTACCAAACCGGCGACAGCGCAACCTGCCAGGGTTCCCCTCCCTGGCAGGCTGCGGAGCCTGAGACCTAGGCCATGACCTTTGTCGCCTCGGCCAGGTCCATGCGGTTCACCCGGCGCATCGCCGGGACCTGCGAGAGCAACGCCGTCCCAAAGATGAGCAGGATGACGATGCCATAGGTCAGCGGGGCGATATAGAAGGGCAGATAGAAATCGGCAGAAGCACTGAACACCTGGAAAAGCGAGTAGGTACTTGCCACCCCAATGGCCAACCCCGGTACCAGCGCCAACAGCCCGACCAGCAGGTTCTCCACCGTGATCATCGCCTGCAGGCCACCCCGGCTCTGGCCCAGGGCGCGCATGGTCGCGATTTCCCGCTCGCGCTCCAGCACGTTGACCGTCATCGTGTTGAAAATGACTGCCGCCGCGATCACCAGGGCAAAGAGCAGGAACATGCCCATCATCACATAGTACAGCCCCATGAGCGATTGCCAGCCTGCAGCGATCTCCTCCTTGAGGTCCACACTGGCTACGCCCGGCAGTTGGTAGAGCATCCTGCGCACGTCCTTCTGGTGGGCCTCGTCCACCTTTAGCCACAGGCCGTTGAACAGATCCTGGCCTCCGGCTAGCTCTGACTGCACCCAGCCCAGGTTGGCGTATACACCGGGACTCATGACCTCGGCATTGCTGGTGTCCACGACGACCTGCCGGTCGCCCACGGGCGTCTGCAGCGTGACCTCATCACCAGTCTCTATTCCCCAGTTATCGCTCATGCTGGGCGAAAGCAGGGCCTGGCCCGGCGCCAACACCTCGGCAGGCGTCTTGCTCCTGGGAAGCTGGAAACCGTGCAGCTCGCTGTCGGGGGCCAGGGCTATCAGGAAGGCATCGTGGCTCTCTGACCCTGACTGGATCGTCACCGGAAAGTCGAGCACCGGCTCGACCGTGCCCACCCCTGTCCAACCCTGGATCTGCTCCATGACCGTGTAGGGCTGGGGCTGGGAAAAGATCGCCTGCAGGTCCCAACGGTCTGTCTGCTCGAACTGGACCTCCATCATGTAGCCCATACCATCGAACATGGCCCAACAGGTCAACAGGACGACAAAGGCAAAAACAAAGCCCAGCGCTGTAGTCAGCGTGCGCCGCCGGTTGCGGAAGAGGTTGCGCAATGCGATCTTGGTGCCGGTCCTGAGGTGAAAGACCAGACCCAGTACCCGCTCCAGCCAGGGAACCGAGCCCTTGACCAGGGCCACCGATGGATCAAAGCGCATCGCCTCGGCCGGCGCAGTGTGAGCCGAGGTCCAGGCCGGGAAGAAGCCAGCCAGCAGAGCCACCACCAGGGTGATGCCAACAGCTTCTAGACCCGCTGCCAGGTGAAAGGTGGCGGTGACAAAGGGCAAGCCGAACTCGGCAGCATACGCCTGGGCAAAAGCCTGCCCAACCGGGTAGCTCAGGCCGAATCCAAGGATCGAGCCAATGACAGCAATGAGCCCTGAATAGAGCAGGTAGTAGCGCATCACTGCCCAGCGGCTGTAGCCCAGCGCCTTGAGCACGCCGATCTGGGACCGCTGCGCCTGCACCATCCGGTTGATCAGCACATAGATGGACATGGCAGCGATGATCAGGAACATGGTGGGCACCATGCCCATCATCTCCCTGCCACCCTCCAGGTCCAGCATCAGCAGGCTGTACGAAGGATTATCCGCCCGCTTGACCACCGAGCGGATCTGCACACTGCCCAGCGCCTCTTCAACCTGGGAAATGGCCCGATCTACGTCGTCAGGGGACCGGTTCTCGAGACGAACGTTCAGCTCATTGATAGTCCCCTCGGCCCCAAAGATGCCCTGCACCTCCACCTGGGGCATGAACAGCACGGCAAAGCCACTGGGCAAGGGCAACACATTCTCCGCAGAGGCCACGGCCATCAGGTACTCAGGGCTGACCGCCAGCCCCACGATCTCCACATCCAATCGCTCGCCGTTGACGATGGGGTGCAGCACCGTGCCCGGCCCGTAGCCGTAATACTCGGCCAGATGGTGATCCACCACGGCGACCAGCCCGTCCCCCTCTTGCAGGTAGCGGCCGTCTTTTATGTAGAGCTGGTTCACCGCTGGCTGGGCAGTGGCCGGCATCCCTACCAAGCGGGCGCGGGCCTGGTTGTCCTCGCTGATATCCAGGCCAACGTCCATCACCAGCCGTCCTGTTACGGCCTGTACATTGTCCACACCAGCCACGTTCTGCACCACGCTTTCGGGCGCTGATTCCTGCAACGTGACCACAAAGTCCTGGAAACGCAGCTCGTCCAGCGTGTGGTCCAGAGAGGCCTCCACGTCGTCGATCATGCCCATCATGCCGCCATAGCTCAGCACGCCCACGAGGATGACGACGACCAGCGCTGTGAACTGCCACTTTTGCTGGCGGATGTCCCGCCATAGCTTGAGGTTGATCTTTTTCATGGCCTCACCACTCAATCTGTCCAGCTTCGAGTGGATGCGCGTTAACCTTGACGTCGGAAACTTGGCCGTCGCGCAGGTGCACTACCCGCTCGCCTATCCGGCCAATGACCGTGTTGTGCGTCACCAAGATCACCGTCCGCCCTTCCTGCTGGTTCAGGTCTCGCATCACGCGCAGCACCTTCTGACCCATGCGAAAGTCGAGGTTGCCCGTCGGCTCGTCGGCCAGGAGGATGGGCGGGTCCTTGGCCAGGGCGCGGGCGATGGCCACCCGCTGCTGCTCGCCGCCCGAAAGCTGGCTGGGAAAGTGGTCAGCCCGCTCCGCCAGCCCCACCCTATCCAACAGATCGCGTGCCCGCTGGTGGATATCTTGCCCTTCGCTGTCCGCCAGCTCCAGGGCAAACTCCACGTTCTCACCAGCCGTCAGGGTGGGCAGCAGGTTAAAGAACTGGAAGATGAACCCAATCTGGTCGCGGCGATAGGCAGTCAGCGCGTCTTCGTCATAGCCGGCGATATCGGTCCCAGCTACACGCAATTCCCCGCTGGTAGGCGTGTCCAGCCCACCGATCAGGTTCAGGGTCGTCGTCTTGCCCGAACCCGAAGGGCCGACGATGACCACGAACTCGCCCTCTTGTATCGACAGGTCCAGGCCGTTCAGGGCATGGACCTGCACCTCACCCATCTGATAGGTCTTGGTCACGTTGTGCAATTGAACCTGGGCTTCTGTTGCCATCACACTGCCTCCTTAAGACGGGTCATTCTCTGCAAGCTAGCCAACTCGGTCGCCGACCGCAATCTGCTGGGATACCTTCTCGCAGCTCGGGCGGCCAGGACATGAGCAAGTCCTCTGGTTTGAATGAGCTGTACCAAAATCGGGTTCAGTCCGTGGGGCAGGATCAGGGCGGGCTAGCAAACAGCCGGTTCCCCGGGGTATGTCTTCTGATAAGCTCCTTGGCATCCATCGCCGCCTTACTCCCTTCCCGTTCGCGACACGTGGCCCTATGGGCCGGGGTGTTACACACCAAGGGTCACATCCTGCTCTGGCATTATAGCACTGCCGTCCAGAGAGAGCAAGTCTGGGCAGGGTCAGCCGGTTCTGCTCCGCCTTATCCTACCCCGCCTTTGAACCTACAAACACCCCGGGTAGTACCCCGAAAATCATGTCACAGTGTCATAGCTGTCACAGTTGTCCCGCCCAGTCTGGACCTT
>JASFLR010000152.1:0-7062 GCA_050117995.1 Anaerolineae bacterium | reverse complement strand
GTTGGCTCCCTTTACGCCGCACCTGGCAGAAGCCATCCATCGGCAGCGAGGCAAGAGAGCAAGGCCCAGCGTGCACCTGGAGGATTGGCCGGTTCTCGATCCGGCTTGGGAGAATGAATCCCTGCTGAAGAACATGGCAAGAGTCCGGCATCTGGCGGCGCTCGGCCTGCGTGCGCGGGTCCAGGTAGGTATTCAGCCGGACGAGTTGCTGCCCGGGGCCCTGGTCGGCTCGCTGGCGGGCGCGACCTGGTCACGGGCTGACCTGGAACCGTTCGCCGCCCTGCTGGCAGACTCGCTCAGGGTAGCCCGTGTCGAGCTCTCGGCAGATGCTGCGGGCCGTGTGGAATGGCGCCTGAGCCTGGATCCTGAGCGGCCGGTGCAACGGGATGTGTCCCAGCCGGCAATTGCAGCTGCGCTGGCCGCGCTCAGCGCCGAAAGGGCAGCGCAAAGCGCGGCACAGCTCCAGCAAGGTATTAGTGTCGGGCTCGAGGTGTCGGAACAAGCGATCACACTTTTGCCCGACGAGGTAACGGTCTCTGTCAGGCCAAGGGCTGGTTGGGCAGCTGCGGCTGATGACGAACACCTGGTGGCCTTGGTAGTGGGCTAAGCGTTGTGCGAGCGTAGGGTTCCAGACACTCACAGTGCCTGGAGCGACTTGCCCATTTGGGAGGCTTGGAGTAAAATGGTTAGCTAACTCGATGGCTACTGGAATGGTATAGTCGAGTGCGATCTATGGATGAGTTATTAGATGCGGTACAGTCCGAGTTACCATCCGGATTGTGCATGGTGGAGGAAAGATGGTAGTCAGAAGGCCTGAGGTGCTCCGGTCGTTTCTGGAGGACGAGCGGGCGCGGTTAGAGGCGGTGATCGCCCATGTGGACTCGGAGGGAGCCAAGAATCTGGGCTATGGTAACCACATGGCTGATGATGCCAGCGAGGCATATGAGCAGGCCAAGGAGATGGCCCTGCATCAGAATGCCAGGCAGCTATTGGCTCAGGTTACGGACGCGCTGAACCGATTTGACCAGGGCACCTATGGTACCTGTGAGCGATGCAAGGCTCAGATCGACCCTGCTCGGCTCGAGGCACTGCCCTACGCCACTCTTTGTCTTCGTTGCCAGCGGCAGGCCAAGGTCTCGTGAAGAGAGTCGATATTGAAACCTAACCGAAACCGTCTGAGGGACTGGGCAATCCTGATCGGCCCGGTGTTGTTGCTCGTGATCGCCGACCAGGTGAGCAAGTGGCTGGTCCGTCAGAACCTTGCCGTGGGCGAGATGTGGGCACCCATTCCGGCCCTGTCAAAGATATTCACCGTTACCCACGTCCAGAACACCGGAGTATCCTTTGGCCAGTTGCCTGGCCTGGGCTGGGTGTTCATGTTGGTCAATCTGGCAGTGCTGATTGGCATCCTGATCTTCTACCCGCGGATTCCAGCGGGGCAGTGGCAGTTGCGCCTGGCGTCGGCCTTGGTCCTGGCAGGAGCCCTGGGCAACTGGATCGATCGCCTGCGGACAGCTTTCCTGTATGCAGGGCAGACAGGCAGCCTGCTGACGGGACTGCCCAGGGCAAGCGTCACCGATTTCATGGATTTCAAGATCTGGCCTGTTTGGAATCTGGCGGATTTATGTACCGTCACCGGTGTCATCATCCTGGCCTGGATGCTGTGGCAGGCCGAGAAGGCTGAGGCAAACCGAGAGTCCGTGTCCAATGACGCGTGAGGACGGGACTTGCTTGCGATCGGACAGCCGGGGTCTGCAGACCCCGGTTTTCTTTGCTGTTTCCCGCTGGCGAGGGCCGGCATGACGGGTGCAGGGTACGATGCAAATCGCAGGCCACACCGCTAACGAGGTTGCTGAGCATGACTGAGCGCAGGATCGAATTCCGGATCGACGCTAGCAAGGTTCGCCTGGACAAATACCTCGCGGATCAGGTGCCCGAGCTGTCACGGTCTGCGGCACAGCGGTTGATCGCGGGTGGTCGGGTGACTGTGGATGGCGAGCTGGCAAAGCCCAGCCATAAGGTCAGAGAGGGCGAGCAGGTTGTTGTAGTACTGCCCGCTGAAGAGCCCGGCGAACTGCTCCCCGAGGCGATTCCGTTGGATATCCTCTACGAGGACGAGGTGCTGCTGGTAGTGAACAAGCCGGCAGGTATGGTGGTTCATCCTGCTCCTGGGCATCCTGGGGGCACGCTAGTGAATGCTGTGCTGGCCTATTGCCCTGAACTGGCTGCCAGCGAGGATGACCGTCCGGGTATCGTCCATCGCCTGGATCGGGACACCTCGGGCTTGATCTTGGTTACCAAGAGTGACAAGGCGCGTCGCGCCTTGCAGCGGCAATTCAAGGAACGGCAGGTCTACAAGGCCTATCTGGCGCTGCTGGACGGTCATCTGCAACCTGCCTGGGGGCGTGTGGAGGCACCTGTGGGGCGCGATCCGCATCACCGGCAGCGGATGGCGGTGTTGAGTGGCGGGCGCGAGGCAGCAACCGAGTACCACGTCCTGGAGCAGTTTGCGCACAAAGTGGGGCCTGCTGCGGGGGAGTACACACTGGTCAAGGCTGAGCCGGTCACCGGGCGGACCCACCAGATCCGGGTGCACTTTGCCTCGATCGGATATCCGGTAGTAGGCGACGAGGTGTATGGCAAGCGCAAGATCACCCTGCCGATAGCCCGGCAGTTTCTCCACGCGAGGCGCTTGCGGATCAAACACCCTTTGACGGGTCAGCGCCTGGAGCTGGAAGCCCCGCTTCCGGAAGAACTGGCAGCGGTGCTGGCGATGCTCCGGCTATCTGGGCCATCGGGCCGGTAGCCACACAGCCCAATCGTCTGCAAGCTTGCGCTCAAAATCGACAATGTGTCGTACAGACGCCGCTGAAGGTGGAGGATGCGCCTTTGGTACTCCTGCCTTTCTAACTAGAGATCCGCAACCGTTTTGGCGATCATTCGACTGAACTCCCTCTCGTGCACCGGCTGCCAGACCTCGGGAAAGGTCTCCACTAGGCGCTCCAGCTCCTGTTGCCTGGCAGCGAGGTATGCCTGCACGCCGGGCACGTCCACCGGCGCAGTGGCCTGTTCGCCGGGGCTCGTGTCGTTCCCCCACGTCCCTCTCTGGAGAAAGTCCTCCAGGAGGGCGCAGGCGACTCGTGCATCCTGCAGGCTGCCCAGGTGATCCTGGATAGTCACAATGGTCTTGATCAGGGCACGTGTGTCCGGTCCCAGTACCTCGCGAAAGAACTCCAGGGTGTAGCGCAGTCGCTTGCAGGCAATGCGGAGCGCATGCAGCCGTTCTGGCGGTGGGTCAGGTATGCTTACCCATTCATCGTAGGCGCGTACCGCGGCCAATCGTTGATAGATGACCATGGGTGCGACGTGCCGCACCCGATGAGGTCTCGGGTCTCCGTCCTTCAGCAGGGCGAGCTGGCTTCCCATCCCCTCCGCTTGCACGAATTGGCCGAAACGCTCCTTAAACTGGGTGTACTTGGTGCTGTCCAGGTAGGTGTTCATCCGTGCTCGGGCCGAATCACGGTGTGCCTGGAGGACAGTCAGGAACCGGTCCAAGTCGCCCTGACTTGATTGGGGTAAGGTGGACAGATACCCATGCGTCTTGGCGCGAAAGACGTCCAGATCGCGCACAGGGCCCAGGGCACGACCTGTGCGCTTCAGGCCCTTGCGGTGGGCAGCTATTGCCTTGGGCTTGTAGTAGGGGCCAAAGACGCGGAAGGCAGCCCGCAGCCGCCGGGTAGCTACGCGCATGTCGTGCAGGGCCTCGATATCCTCGCCCAGGCGTGTGCCGGGCTCGTTATGGATCATGTGCTGGTAGTGGAAGAAAAAGATCTTGCGCCCGGCCTCACTCATCGGATCGTCGGGCTCGATACCCGGGACGGAGGGCAGCTCGACAGCCGGAGGTTCTTCGATTTCACTGGTGGCTGGGGAGCCCCCGGCGGGTGCTGCTGGGATGCCAAATCGCGCAAGCCCCCGCTCGAACTTGGATTGGCACTGAGGTACGAGACCCCACCTGGCCTGTAGCTCACCGGCAAACTGCTCCAACGCTTCCTCGCTGGCTTCGTGCGACAGTTCGACCTCCAGCTCCAAGTAGAGAGGGGAGGTCTCGGATCCCTGGCACAACCGGAGGCGATCCAGATTCAGCTCGGCTACCACACGGTCTCCGTCGCGCAGGTGGCGGCGGTGACGTGTCTGATCGACCTCGAGGATGGTGACGAGGGGTTGTTGATGGCTCAATCTCAGCGCCAGGTCACGGGCGGTACTGGGGGGCCACTGCGGGGGCGGCAACGGTCGTGGCAGCTCGATCTCGAGTTCCTCACGGCGGTGGATAGCGCCAGATGCCGCGCCCAGCCCCTTCAGGGTGGCAAATGTCAGGTCATTCTGCTGGCGTATGCGGCAGGCATATCCTCCGGCGAGGATGGCGCCCTCGACGGTGTCGGCATAGCGATCGTGGATGCGGAGGAGAACGGGGTCCTCCAAAGTGAACCCAGCCAGCGAGGTTGCTTCCAGTAGCCGCTGGTACGTTTGCTCGTCTGGGATGCTGAACTTGGCCTCGACCTCCAAGGCACCTACCCTCCTTGCACGCGTTTCAGCGGACGGTGCTCGCGTGGACTACCGATGTTGGTATCGGTAGATGAAAATGCACCTGCCTGCATCGCCAAACATAGGCCAGCACGGGGGATCGCTCGATCCCCATCGAGCTTTCTTGTCAAGTACCAGTATATCATGTCCGTCGGCTTCGCGCAACCCCGTTCCGGCGGATATGGCTGGAGGGCTAGATCCTTGCTGCGAGGCGAGGACGCAGCCAGGTCCAGACAGCGCCGCGGGTTGGGGAGAAGAGGAAAGCGAGGATGAAAAAGCCGGTGCAGACCAACACCACTGCTGCGCCCGAGGCTACGTTGATGTAGAACGACAGGTAGAGTCCCGCCACCGAGGACACGGCGCCCACGAATGCGCCGACAATCATCATGTGCCACAGGCGGCGCGTCAGCAGGTAGGCGGTTGCCGCGGGCGTGACCAGCATGGCGACCATTAAGGCCACACCTACAGTCTGCAGTGAGACGACGACCGACAGGGCGATGAGGGTGAGGAGAAGGTAGTTCAGGAGGCTGAGTGGCAGGCGGAGGGTGGCAGCAAGAATTGGATCGAACGACACGACCAAGAGTTCCTTGTAGAGCAGGGCGACGGCAAGTAAGGTCAGGACACCCAGTCCTGCGGTCAGCCACAGGTCGGCACTGGATACTCCCAGTACGTTGCCGAACAGGATGTGGGTGAGATCAACGCTATACGTCTGTACGGTGGATAGTAGGGCGACGCCCAGAGCAAAGGAAGCGGCGAAAATAACGCCGATGGCTGTGTCCTCTTTTACCTGGCCACGCTCGCTCACATAGCCGATGCCGACGGCGGTTAGCAGGCCCATGATCAGTGCACCCCAGAAGAGGTTGATCTGGAGCAGGTAGGCCACAGCGATACCCGGCAAAATGGCGTGAGCCAGGGCGTCACCGAAGAAGGCCATCCCGCGCAGTACCACATAGGTGCCCACCACGGCACAGATGGTTCCTACCATGAGCGATGCCAGCAGGCCCCGGATCATAAAGGGGTAGCGCAGCGGCTGGGCCAGTAGCTCCAGGATGTCAGTCATGACTATGTCCTCCTTCGCCGCAGCAATCAATGTCGCCGAGGACCATGGCATAGTCGTCACCCTGCCAGAGCGCCTGTCCGCCGTAGGCCGCCGCCAGCGACTGGGAGTTGATCACCTCCTGGGGCGGGCCGTAGGCGATCATCTGGCGGTTGAGGAGGGCCAGCCGATCAAAGCGCTCCGCAGCCAGGTTGAGGTCGTGGGTGGACACCAGCACGGTCACGCCATGATCGGGCAGGTGCTCCACAATTTCCATGATTGCCTCCGTCGAAGGCGCGTCAACACCGCTGAATGGCTCGTCCATGAGCAGGATGGTGGCTTCCTGAGCCAGAGCCCGGGCGATGAACACCCGCTGCTGCTGCCCCCCAGAGAGCTCGGCGATCTGGGTGTTGGCGTATTCGAGCATGCCTACCTGGGACAGGCACTGCCGCACGATTTCCCGGTCTCGAGGCCGCTGCCAGCGCAGCCAGCCCATCTTGGCGATGCGGCCCATCATGACTGTGTCGTGCACCGTAACCGGAAAGCTCCAGTCGACCACAGAGCGTTGGGTGACATAGCCAAACTCGGCTCCGTTAGCATTGAGTGTGCCCCTGGTGGGATGCAGCAGGCCGACCAGAGCCTTGAACAGGGTGCTCTTGCCGGCTCCGTTGGGGCCGACGATGGCCACACGCTCCCCCTGCCGCACGCTGAAACTCACGTCCTCCAGAGCATACTTGTCATTGTATTTGACTGTGAGATTGTCTACTTTCAGGATCACGGGCATGGGCTCTCGTTACCTCCATGCGTTAGGGCGCGGTGCACCCCTGGCGCGTGCCTTCCTGGTGGGTAGCTTGCTGTGTCGTGCCTCACTTTAGCGCGTCAACAATGGCGCTGATGTCGTAGCGGATCAGCTCGATGTATGTCTCGGCTCCGCTGCCGGGGCCGCCCAGTGAGCCACTATACAGGGCTACCAGCTCGATGCCCGTGTCAGCCGCTACCTGCTCGGCCAGTTTAGGGTTCACCGTGCTCTCGGCAAAGACAGCAGGCACATTGAATTCTCGGATAGCATCCTGCAGCGAGGCGATATCCCTCGCGGAGGGCTCGGCTGAAGGGCTGAAGGGATATACGGCACCGACTTGGTCCAGGCCATACCGCCCGGCAAGGTAGCCAAAGGTGGGGTGGTTCGTGACCAGCTTGCGATTGGCCTTGGGAATGGTAGCCAGCTGCTCGATAACCCACGCATCCAGGTCTTCCAGCTCTTGTGTGTAGCTGGCAGCGTTGGCCTGGTATGTGGCTGCATTGGCCGGATCCAGGGCAGCCAGCACTTGCTCGATGGTATCTACCCAGAGGATCACGTTTTTGACGTCGAACCAGACATGGGGATCGATCTCTCCTTCGTTGTGCTCGTGCTCGTCTTCAGCTTCTTCTAGCCCACCCCCGATCAG
>JASFLR010000151.1:0-7113 GCA_050117995.1 Anaerolineae bacterium | reverse complement strand
CTATGTACTCAACATCGATCCTTGTGTACACCTTGGGTGGTTCGTCAGCTCGCTCTGCCCGAGCAGTGACCTCAAGGCCGGTAACCACCTGTCGCTTCTTCTCCAGGATGTTCATCACGTCATACGCGGTACAGCCAGCCATCCCAATTAGCACCAACTCCATCGGTGAAGAGCCCTGTTTCTGAGTACTGGCATCTACTACGACGGCATGTCCGGACGAAGCGCTCCCCATGAAGCGCCTATCTTCAACCCAGGTTACTTTGGCAAGCATACTCATCGGGTCATCCTATCCTGGCGCCAGCCTCATCCTTGGTTGGCCTCTGCCCTGGCCTCCAGTGCCAGCAGCACATCCTCCGCTTTCACTGGCAGTTTCGTGAACCAGACCCCCGTCGCATCATGGATGGCATCGAGGATCGCCGGGGCGAGGACCAGCATGGGCATCTCGCCCAGGCCGCGCACGCCGTATGGTCCCTGCGGATCAGCGACCTCGAGAACCAGAGGATGGATCTCATCAGGCATATCATAGACTGTCGGGATCAGGTAATCAGCATAGCTCTTGGTTCTAAGCTGCCCCTCTTCCATGATAAAGTCTTCCAGCAGGGTCCAACCCTGAGCCTGGCTGATTGCGCCCTGGATCTGACCCTCGACGTGCAGCGGGTTGATTGCCCGTCCCACATCGTGGGCAGCCCAGACTTTGCGCAGATGTACTTCCCCCGTCTCGGTGCTTACGTCCACCTCTGCAATCTGCGTGCCATAGCCATAGGTCACGTGGGGATCGCAGACACCGGTTTCGGGGTCAAACATCGTCGTCGGACGCGGTCGAAATGTCCGCTCAGCGACCGCAGGACGCTCGCCCGCCTCCCACAACTCGAGCGTGGCCTCACACGCGAGCTTGATCGCATTGCCCGCCATGAACGAGAGCCGCGAAGCGCTACAACTGCCCGCCTCCGGTACCTCCGAGGTATCTTCATTTGCCAGAGTGACCCGATCATAGGGCAGGCCAAGCGTCTCAGCGGCAACCTGGCTCATGGCGCCCAGGGTTCCCTGCCCGACCTCCGAAATGCCGATCTTGATCACTGCCTTCTCCATGGCATCGCTGCCATACAACTCACACTGCGCCGTGGCCTTGTCGGGGAATCCAAAGCTATAGCACACATTCTTGTAGCCCGAAGCCACACCAATGCCGCGCAGTACATCGCCCTCCGTTTCGCCTTCTGGGCTCGGTTTCCCCTGGTCCGTCCACCCAGCTGCCTCGGCGGCATGCATCATCGTCTCGCGAGCCGATACTGCCGGTGGAATAAGGCTCTGCGTCGCCAGCACAGAGCCCTCGCCCAGCGCATTCTTCAGACGGAAGACCACCGGATCCATGCCCAGTGCATCGGCCAGTCGGGCCATCTGCATCTCGGCTCCGAACGTAGCTTGAAGGGCGCCAAAGCCGCGGAATGCGCCACATACCAGATTGTTGGTGAAGACATTGAAGCCATCCACTCGGACGTTTGGCACCTCGTAGCACCCGTTGGCTATGCTGACCGCATTATTCAGCACGGCTGAGCTCGAGGAGCTATACGCACCTATGTCGGCGATCAGCCTCGCCTCAACTGCCAGCAATTTGCCGTCCTTGCTCGCAGCACTTCGGAAGTGCATGTAGTATGGATGGCGCTTGTGATGCCCGCGGAATGACTCCTGTCGATCCCATACCACCTTGATCGGGCGCCGGATGCCCCGCTTCTCAAGGTGGTAGGCTGCCAGCGACAGGAGATGCTGCACAGACATATCCTCGCGCCCGCCGAATGCACCACCTGCAGGAGCATAGATGACACGCACTTGATCAATAGGCAAGTCCAGCATATGGGCAATCTGATGCTGGTCGTCATGGTTCCACTGTCCAGCCGAGTGCACCGCAACCCGGCCTTGATCGTCGATGTATCCAATGCCGGCCTCTGGCTGCAAATAGGCATGTTCCTGATGGGGTGTGAAGTAGTCAGACTCGATAATGACTACATCATCGCGTGCAAACACCGCATCCACGTCACCCTTACGAATGCGCTGGTGGCTCTGAACATTGTCAGGCCATTGCTCGTGGATCGCGACCGCGCCAGGCCTCATCGCCTCCCGCGGATCGACCAGCACGGGTAGGGGCTCGTATTCCACCTTGATCAGATCCCGCGCTCTCCTGGCAATCTGTTGTGTCTCAGCCACGACCAGGGCGACCCGGTCAAATACGGACCGCACCTTCTCACCACTCAGAGCCGGCTGATCTTTGTAGATCAGCCCATACTCGTTGACCGGTACGTCCTTGTGAGTCAGTATCGCGACAACACCCGGAAGCTCTGCTGCTTCGGACGTGTCAATCGAGACAATACGAGCATGGGCCTGGGTGCTGAACAGGACCTTCATGTACAGAACCGCATCCATCGTCAGGTCGCCGGGAAAGCGTGCCCGGCCAGTCACTTTGTCAACGGCATCAGGCCGCAGCAACCGCTGGCCGATCGCCTGTGTCTTTGCCACTCAAACACCTCCTCAACAAATCGTATGCCATCCATGTGACAGAATGATGCGATGCTCATCATTCTACACCACCGTCCACCGCGCGAAGCGCAGAGCCAATTATACTAACTAAGAAGCGGTTTGACAAAATTAGAGCAAGCGGATATAATGCCACAAATCGGGCCATTCCTGTCCGATTTGTCCAACTCGCAGTCTGGACGAAAGGACACCTACTTTATGGAAATCAGCAGACGGACTGACTATGGCGTCAGAGTCATCATCGACCTGGCCACCCTGCCACTGGACGGTCGGACCTCGACACACGAGATTGCAGATCGGCAGAAGATCCCCGGTCCGTTTCTGGCTAAGATCATATCGCAGCTTTCTCTATCGGGCTTGGTTTCGACCTATCGGGGCTCTGGCGGGGGTGTCAGCCTTGCTCGCCCAGCGTCCGAGATCAACCTGCTGCATGTTATAGAGGCCCTCGAAGGTCCAATTCAGCTCAATCGCTGCACCATCGAGCCGGGCGCATGCCCACGGGACAAGCACTGCCCAGTACATCAGGTCTGGGCCAAGGCGCAAACCGATTTAACCGACCTCTTGAGCGGCACGACCTTTGATGACTTGGCTGAGGCAGCTCGACTGGCCCGGCAGTAGCTCAACGTGGCAGCTTTACCGGATACGGCCGAAATACCTCCCGACAATCTGTTGACCAGCAGGGCCTTGCACGAAACGGAGGAAGGACCGCACCGTCGTTTCTGGGGACCGTGCAGCGACAAACCACAAATCGTGAGATAGAGGATAGCTGCCCTCCCGGACGGTGTGGACCGTTGGCAACTCGCCCTCGACGCTCAACACCTTGACGGCGGAAGTTGCCGCGCCCATTGACACATAGCCGACGGCAGCCTCGTGGGTAGCAACATACTCGATTACCGCCTCACTGGAGGGTGCCACAACCGCCAGGGGTGTCACGCTCTTCTCACCCATCACTAGGGTTTCAAAGGCGCCGCGTGTCCCTGAGCCCTCCTCACGGCTGACTACCTGGACCTCACCCAGGGACCTGGCTCCCCCTACGCCCGCCCACTCGTGAGTGCGTCCTGAAAAAAGATCCTGCAATTGCAGCAACCCCAGCCCGCCGACGCTATTGCTCCGATGCACGATGATTGCAACGCCATCCCGGGCAACAGCCGTGGGCCGCCATTGCTCGTCGAGATCGTTCGGAAGCCACGAGACAAGGGCAATATCTGCTCGCCCACCTACTAGCTCGTTCAGACCAAACAGAGTCCCCTGCCCGATTACGTCAATGCTCACCGTGGGCGTCTGTGCGACGAATGCCACTGCCAGTTCATCCGCGAGACGTACCATCGACGTGGAACCAGCCACCTGCATGAATACCGGCTCTGGCGTTGCCACTGGCTCCCCGCAAGCGAGGAGCAGGCTCATCGGGAGGAATAGCACCAGAAACGAGAAGCCAACCACACCCCGAAAACTACCGCGCATCGAGTCTTCCGCCCGCCTACCGGACCCAAACCACGATCAAGGAAAGCAGTCCTGCGAGAGCACAGTAGACGGCAAAGGGGTATAGCCGGCCCCGCTGCAGGTACCGAAGCAACGCCCAGATACAGAGATACCCGCCTGCAGCGGCTGCCAGGAATCCTGCTGCAAGGATCGGGATCTGCGCCGTGGCGTCCACCATAGAACCCAGGTCCAATAGCTTGAAGAGCCCCGCGCCAAAGATGATGGGAGTGGCAAGAAGGAAGCTAAAGCGCGCTGCTGCCGGCCGTTCCAGCCCGCAAAGCAAGCCGGTGGCGATGGTTGCCCCGGAGCGAGAGATGCCGGGGGCAATCGCCGAAGCCTGAGCAAGGCCGATCCATAGCGCATCTGCCCAGCGCAGATCGGGCATCTGCCGCGAGCGATCCCCCAGGCGTTCCGACAAAGTAAGCACCGCTGCCGTGACCATGAGAAAGACAGCGACCCAAGCAGGCTTGCCAAAGAGCGACTCGAAAAAGTCCTCCAGCAAGAACCCGAATACGGCAGCCGGTACGCTGCCCACGATCAGGAGCCACATGAGCCGCGCATCTGGCTCGCGCCAATCCCAGCGCGCTAGCCCTCGCAGCCAGGCCCCGATCAGTACAAGCCAGTCGCGCCAGAAGTAGAACAGCACCGCGACCATCGTGCCCCAGTGAACCACTGTGTCAAAAACAAGCCCCGGCGATCCCCAGCCCAGCAGCCAGGGCACCAAGACCAAATGCCCGGAACTGGAGACAGGAATGAACTCGGTGGCTCCCTGTAAAAGGCCCAGAATGATCGCTTGAATGATGTCCATGATAGCCTCAACTACTCTCGCCAGTGCCGGTGATACGGACGTTCCGCCGCTCCCGATGGCCAGCACGCACCTCGTGGGGAATGATTGGATAGGTGCTCAAGAAGCCATCCTTCAAGGTCTGAAAGCAGCCGCCGGCGATAGCCTCACGAATCTCCTGCATCAGTGTGAGCAAGAAGTGAACGTTGTGGATCGTCGCCAGCCGTGGTGCTAGCAGCTCCTTCGTCTTGAAGAGATGGCGCAGGTAGGCCCTTGAGAAACTCCGGCAGGTGTAGCACTGGCAGCCTTCTTCAATGGGACGAGCGTCTCGCTCGAACTGCGCGTTGCGTATGTTGATGCGGCCACTACGCGTAAACAGCGCAGCATTGCGAGCTAGTCGCGTCGGCAGCACGCAATCGAACATGTCCACGCCGCGCGCGACTCCCTCCAACAGATCCTCTGGCGCGCCCACGCCCATCAAGTACCGTGGCTTATCCTCTGGCAGCAAAGGAGTGGTTATGTCGAGCATCGCATACATCTGCTCTTTGGTCTCGCCGACACTCAAGCCACCGATAGCATAGCCAGGAAAGTCGAGACCGACAAGATGTTCCGCGCTCTCGCGGCGCAGATCGGGAAATACACCACCCTGTATTATGCCGAACGATGCCTGGTCGCTTCGGGTTTGAGCGTTGAGGCAGCGCTCCGCCCAGGCATGGGTGCGCTCTAGCGCCTGCTCGTTGTATCCCCGATCGTCCGGTGTCGCACACTCGTCCAAGACCATTATGATATCTGCACCAAGCTGCTCCTGAGCATGAACCACCATCTCTGGCGTGAAGAGGTGCCGCGACCCATCGATATGCGAGCGGAACTCGACGCCCTCGTCTGTGACTCTGCGATTATCTGCTAGGCTGAAAATCTGGAATCCGCCAGAATCGGTGAGGATAGGGCCCTCCCAGCCCATGAAGCTGTGCAAGCCCCCCATCTCAGCCACCAGATCGGCCCCGGGACGCAAATATAGATGGTACGTGTTGCTCAGGATCAGCTCCGCGCCGAGTTCACGCAGGTCGCGTGGATCCAGCGCCTTTACCGTTGCCTGGGTGCCAACAGGAGCAAAGGCTGGCGTGGAGATGTCGCCGTGGGGAGTGCTAATACAGCCGGCACGAGCGCGGCTGTTTGGATCGCTCTGCAGCAACGTGAAATCGATAGCCATGATGTCCGACTCTTGCGCATTATACCCAAATTGCCCACAGGCAGCAAGCAAGCGCAGCCACGAAAACAGGCGCCACGGATATCTGTGCTCCGTGCTTTGCTTTCTCTCAATCGCGATGGTACAATGATCTCGTGACCCATGCGATGCTGCAATTCGAGTTCGGGACTGTACCCATCCGTGCGGGGTCATACACCCGCACGTCTACTGAACGCACCTGCAGGAGAGATGGCATGAATTCACGCGAGCGAGTGCTACTGGCCATGGATGGCGCGGAACCAGATCGCATCCCCTGCGCTCTGGGATTCTACCATGTAGATCTCGAAAGCTTGGTGCCGCACGGGGAGGATAGCCATCATCTCATTGACGTCCACTTTGTGCGATTCCCCGTTTCACCTGAAGAAGCGGAGCTGCGTCGAGTGGCCCGCCCCTACCCGCCGGACACGCGCCTGGGGACGCCGAACCAGATGGCTACCTATGTTCACTGGGCCTACAAGCCAGAAACGCCGGACCGGCGCAATCCTCTGGCTCGAGCGACCTCTTTCGACGATCTGCGCCAATTCCCATTTCCAGATCCAAGCACCCCCTACGAAACAGATGGACTGGCGACACAAGTGGAGACGATTCATGCACGTGGGCAGGCGGCGGGCGGCAACTTGCCCCACTTGGGTGGCGAGCTGTTCGAAGCTGCCTGGCGCCTGCGCGGGCTGGAAAACTTCTTGCTGGATCTGCTAGAGCGCCCCAGCTGGGCGCACTATCTTCTCGAACAGCTTGCAGGCCTGGCCCGTCGCAATGCGATGGCTCTCGCCCGGGCAGGCGTAGACTTGCTTGCGCTGGACGACGACGTCGGCATGCCGGGCACGATGATGATCAGCCCCAAGCTCTGGCGAGAGTTCTTCAAGGCTCGCATGGAAAGCATCATTGCCGCCGCACGGAGCATCAAGCCCGACCTGCGCATTCTCTATCATAGCGATGGCTACTTTGAGCCCATAATCACGGACCTGATGGAAATAGGCGTCAATGCCATCAATCCTCTCCAGCCAGATCATATGGACGCCGCCAAGATACGGCGGGAATATGGTACGCAGCTGGCACTCTGGGGCACGGTGGGGTGGCA
>JASFLR010000150.1:0-7121 GCA_050117995.1 Anaerolineae bacterium | reverse complement strand
GCAGATGCTCTGCTGGTGCCTGCCGGCCTGCAGGGTCGCATAGGCGGCCTGCCCGATGGGCAGACGGCGACCATCTCTCTTTATGCCCTGCCTCCGCTGCCGGGCGAGCAGTATGGACAGGGCGAGCCGCCCTCGACCGATGGCAGTGGGACCTATCCACCAGAGGTAGCCAGACTGGACGAGTATCCAGAGATCGCGCCTGAATGGCCGCTGACTGCCACCTTGCGCGTGGGCAACGGCCCCTGGGGCCTACTCGATCCCTCGCTGGTGGGGCACAAGTACCTGGTAGTGACCCGCGCGGACGGCCAGGCGGTAGATCCGCCGGCTTACGAGGTGGTCGTCTTTGCCGGGAAGGCCCCCGGTTTTCCCGGTGGCATAGACTTTGCTTTCACGCCAGGCAAAGCTGAGCTGGCGCCGGTGGCCCGCTCAGCCCCTGCGGACAGCGCGACCGAGGTTGCCGAGCTGGTGGAGAGCAACACAGCCTTTGCCCTAGACCTCTATCAGGCCCTGAGAACAGAGGGGGACGATAACTTGATCTACTCGCCCTACAGCATCTCCCTCGCCCTGGGCATGACCTATGCCGGCGCGCGTGGTGAGACGGAAAGCCAGATGGCCGACACGCTGCACTTCAAGCTTCCGCAGGAGCGGCTGCATCCGGCTTTCAACACACTGGCCCAGGCGCTAGACCGCCGCAGTTCGGGCACAGGCGGCACGGATAAGCAGAGCTTTCGGCTGAACATCGCGAACGCCCTGTGGGGCCAGGAGGGCTACCGATTCCAGCCCGAGTTCCTCGACCTGCTGGCAGCCAACTACGGGGCCGAGATCAGAAGCGTGGACTTTCGTGAGAAGGGGGCTTCCGCAGCAATCAACGACTGGGTCAGCCAGAAGACGGAGGGACGGATCGAGGAACTGGTCCCGCCCGAAGCCCTGGACGCATCGACCGGGTTGGCACTGACCAATGCGGTCTATTTCAAGGCCGCCTGGGCCAGCCCATTCGAACGGCGCCGAACGCAACGGGGCGTCTTCCACCTTCTGGACGGCAGTATGATAACGACACCCATGATGAACCAGTGGGCAGCGTTTGCCTACACAGAGGGATCGGACTATCAGGCGGTGCAATTGCCTTACGAGGGCCACGAGATGGCGATGGTCATTTTGCTGCCGGCCCAGGGCCAGTTCGAGGCCTTTGAGCGCTCGCTGGATGCCAAGCGGCTCGACGCTGTGCTGGAAGGCCTGGCTGAGAGACAGGTGGCCCTGACCCTACCCCGCTTCGAATTCAAGTCGGGGTACGACCTCGAAGCAGTGCTAGAGGCGATGGGCATGCCGCTGGCCTTCATACTCCAGGCCGACTTCTCCGGGATGGCGCCCAGCCGGGAGCTATGCATTGGCGATGTGTTC
The DNA here is from genome assembly GCA_050117995.1 of Anaerolineae bacterium. Taxonomy (GTDB): domain Bacteria; phylum Chloroflexota; class Anaerolineae; order JAAYZQ01; family JAAYZQ01; genus JBFFCR01. The sequence continues at coordinate 5,723 of JASFLR010000150.1, read as the reverse complement.
CATGAGGCCACCATCGCGGTGGACGAGGCAGGGACCGAGGCTACGGCGGCCACGGCGGTGGAGGTGCTGATTACGGGCGAGCCTTTGGAAGCGACAACGATCACCGTGGATCGGCCCTTCCTGTTCCTGATCCGCGATCTGCAAACAGGGAGCATTCTGTTCGTGGGCCGGGTCGTGGACCCGAGAGGATCCGTGGAGAGTTAGTCGATGGCTCTCCAGAAGGGTTCCATGCAAGGAAAACCACAATGAAAAGGAAAACTCATCTGATAGGTGTGCTATTCAGCGTTTGCTCGATACTGTTGCTGCTGCTAGCGGCTTGCGGTCCAGCCACACCTGGCGACACGGCACTGCCCTCCGTTCCATTGGAGGGCACCAAGTGGCTGCTGGTCTCGATTCAAGGCCAGGCCCCGGCGGAGGGTTCAAAGCCAGAGCTCAGCTTCCACCCCGAAGAGTATGTGCAGGGCAGCACCGGATGCAACACCTTTGGCACGAACTATACCATCCACGAGGGCGACTTTCGCCTGGACGAGGTCCATCACACCAATTTCGACTGCGAAACACCGCGGCTCCGGGAGCAGGATGAGGTGCTGCTGGCTGCTCTGGTGCGCATCGCCTCCTACCGGGCAACCGATGAGCGGCTGACCTTCGACGACGCCTCGGGAGCGACGCTCCTGATCTATGACCGCAAGCGACCCCCAGCCGTCGATCCTGACCTGCAGAATACGGAGTGGGTCCTGCGCGAGCTCCGCGGACAACCCCTGGTGGCCGATTCGTATGTCCAACTGAACCTCGGCCCCGAGGAGTTCGATGGGTACGCTGGCTGCAACCACTTCGGGGGCGAATACGAGGCTGCCAGCGAGGGGATCCTTGACCTGGGGCAGTTTCCCATAACCGTGATGGACTGTCCATCGCCGGAGGGTGTGATGGCCCAGGAACAGGCCCTCGTCAAAGCCCTCAGCGACGCCGCTAGCTACCGGTTGGACGGCGACCGTCTGGAGATCGAGGACGCTGCCGGGGAGACGATCCTCACCTTTGTGCGGCAGGAGTTGGGCAGCGATGACCCGGCCCAACTGGCGGGCACCGCCTGGCGCCTGGTCGATCTGGACGGCCGGGAGCCCCTGGCGGGATCGGCGGTGACCCTGGCCTTCCACCAGGGACAGCGGGCCAGCGGCTTCGGAGGGTGCCGAGACTATGTGATGCTGTACGAGGTCGATGGTCCCGAGCTGGACTTTACCTTCACCGCCATGCTCGGACCAGGTTGCCCGGACGAGGCCCGAATGGTGCAAGAGGGCACCTTCACGACGATAGTGGGTTGGGCGACGCGCATCCGTCTGGAGGGGGAGCGGTTGGAACTGCTGACCGTGCGTGGCGAAACCCTGACCTTCGAACCCCTGCCCCGGGAGGAGATCCCCGGCCTGCAGGACAGGCGATGGATGCTTCTTGCCTTCCTCGAGCCCGGCGAGGCGGGCCCGTCTCTGTCCTGGGAGATCCTGCCGGACACCGAGATCTGGGCCGAGTTTGGGACCAGTGCCATCCGGGGCTCAGGGGGTTGCAACGACTATGGGGCGTCGTACACGGGCGACGGCTCTTCGCTGGCCGTGACCGAGGTGATCTGGACAGAGATGGCCTGTCTGGAGCCAGCGGGCATCATGGAGCAGGAGCAGCGCTACTTCGACTATCTGGCAGATGTGGCGTCGGCGCAGATCTATGGCGATCAGCTCTGGCTGGAGGCAGCGGATGGCCGGGCACTGATTCTGTGCCCAAGTGAGCGGTAGATTGTCGCTGTGCTACAGCAGGAGGCGAGGCAATGAGCGGGGTGCAAATGGAAAGCCACTTCGTTGGCCACTGGCCCCCGTTCCAGGTCTTTCGCTTCTGAGCGCGTGCTTAGAGCGGACCGGCGGTCACATCGGTTCCCGGGGTCTCAACCGCCGATCCACGAGCCACGGCGACGGCAGGTCCCAAGACAACAGAGCAGTGGTTCCAGCGCGCGCGGTTGGTGGAGGAGTATGCAAAGTAGGTAGGACAGCCGCGGGAGGCTGCCCCCACACGCGTGGGGGTGGACCGGTGAGATTTCTCGCTGCGCTCGAAATGACAGGGTTGTCTCCACACGCGTGGGGGCGGACCGATGGATTCCCGCCAAAAGCATGCGGGAATGACGTTTTTCCCGGGCGCGGTGCAGACCCTTGGGGTTTCAAAAACCCCAAGGGTATCTGTCTGATCTATACTATTTCGCTCGGATCCACGCAACACCTGACAGGTTTTTTGCGCAACTCACACCCCGCAAAGGCCCTGTACCCGCCAGATAAACGCTGAAATCGCCTCTTTCACAGGAAACCTGTCAGGTGTCTGCGTTCACAACACCGGCTGGCCCCCTCCCCCACCTTTGAACCTGCAAACGCCCCAGGTAGCACCCTGAAAACGGCGGGAGAGCGGGAGAGTGGGACAGTAGTTGGCGGTCGGCCCTCGTCCTCTATGGTCCCATCCCGCCGTTTTGAGCCCGGCCCCCAATCGGGTATAATGGCAGGCGAGTAGCGGCATCGTTGCGAATGGCGAACCCAAAGGACGGGACCACGATGGTCGAATACCAACGAGATGGGTACCTAATCAGCACGGACAGGGCGCGGCTGGACGTTGAGCTCGTTCACGAATTTCTGAGCCAATTCACCTACTGGGCGCAGGGGCGTCCCCTCGAGATTGTGCAGCGGTCGATCGAGGGCTCGCTCTGTTTTGGCGTCTACAAGGGGGCGGAGCAGGTGGGCTTTGCCCGCGTGGTGACCGACCGGGCTACCTTTGCCTGGCTGTGCGACGTCTTTGTGGTGGAGGCGCACCGGGGCCAGGGCCTGGCCAAGTGGCTGGTGGAATGCATCGTGGCCCATCCCGACCTGCAAACGCTGCGCACCTTCCTGCTGTCGACCCGCGACGCCCACGAGCTGTACCGGCGCTACGGGGGATTCCAGGAACTGCCGGCGCCCGACCGGCTGCTGGTGCGACGGCGGGTGTAGCTCAGTGGAACGAAACCCATCACGCGCATACTGAGCACGTCGAAGGATGCGTGTAGCGGGCTGAGAGGGATGGTGAGATGGCAGTGGATAGGTTGGTGCCAGAGGTGATCTGGGCGACGCCGCTGTACGAGTTCGTGCGGCAGTGCAACGCCTCATCACTGGAGAGGCGGGTGCTCGACTGCGGGGCGGGGGGCAGCGAGCCGCCCCTCTCCCTGTTCTACCAATACGGCTACGAGACGTACGGCATCGAGATTGCGACGCATGCCGTGGACAGCGCCAGCCAGTTCTGCCGCGACAACGGCATGCCGCTGCGGATCTTCCGCGGCGACATGCGCACGATCCCCTTTGCCAGCGAGTCGTTCAGCTTTGTCTACTCGTTCAATGCCATCTTTTTCATGACCAAGCCGGATATCGCCCGGTCGATAGGTGAGATGGAGCGGGTGCTGAAGCCAGGGGGATTGCTCTATGTGAATTTCGTATCGGTGGACGAGCCGGACAAGGGGCCATTTTGCGAGACGGCTCCTGCGCGGCTGCTGCTCAAGAGCGAGCGGTTCGCCCAGCACGAAGACAACGAGGCGGACGCCTTTTTCGAGGCGTTCGAGATCCTGCGCAAGGAGAAGCGGTTCGAGGACAAGGCCCACGGCAGCGGGCGGTCGTTGCAGGTATATATTGAGTATATTGCGCGGAAGGGGTAAGAGGTTCCTTTGAAAGGAACACCACAGCTTCGTTGGCGATTCTCTTCGTGGGGGTGCACGCGCACCCCCACACCCCGCGCTGGGGCCCTTACGGCCCCAGACCCCACGCAATCGAGTGGCTGCATGCCAGAGATACTCAGGTTGCGTGGAATAGGAGAGGCAAGGTCCATCCTGCCTTTCCAACAAGAGCGACATGTGTTATCAACAAAGGGAGTGGGTGATGGAGAGCAGATCGATAGGCGGGCTGACGCTGTACTACGAGGCGGAGGATCGTGAGGCTGCTGAGCTGATTGGGCGCGCTTGCGAGCACAGCGCGAGGGTCATCAACGAGCACTGGGGGCTGGAGACGCCCGGGGATTGTCGCGTCTATGTGATGCGATCGCTGCTCCACTTTGTCTACCACTCGGCGACCTGGTCGTGGCGGGTGTTGTTGAGCGCCACCTTTCCCTTGTGGTATTTCCGGCAGCGGCGGATCTGGCCCTACGCCGGGGGATACGAGCAGCGCTACGGGCGGCGGGTGGCCGTCGGGGTAAAGCCGCCGCGGCTGATGCAGCAGGCGAACGAGAGCGTGGGCGTCCGGATCTTTGTGGAGACACAAGAGATCGAGGAGAAGGTAGAGCGCACCACGTGTCACGAGCTGGCTCACGCCTTTGTGGGGCACCTCAACCTGCCAGCGTGGCTGAAAGAGGGACACGCCATGGTCACCGTGGACCGGTACATGGGCAGGCCGACGGTCAGGCCTGACACGCTAGAGGCACTGGCAAGCTATTCGAAGAAGGCGGCGGCTGCCGGCTACCGCAAGGTGTCGATGCAGGACCCGGACGCCGCTGTCTACCTCTATACGCGCGGCTACTGGATCACGCGCTACCTGGACGACACGCAGCCGGAGCTGCTCAGGGGGTTGCTCCAGCAGAAGCAGCGTCCGGGCGCGCTGGAGGCGGAGTTGGCGGCTGCGCTGGGTATGGAGCGCGAGCCGTTCTGGAGGGAGATCGACGGCATCGTGATCGAGCATTTTGGGCCGGTGTAGGGGGCCGTGTGGCTCGACTATGTGACTTGGCACAGGCGCCGGGCTGTGGTCCTGCGCGAGCAGCGCGCATTCTGGGTCTTGCTGATGAGGTGTGAAGGGTGAGGGACGCTGTGCCAATCGTAATCGAAAAGGTCACGGCCTTTGTGACGCGCACCACCGAGGCGGGGCTCGAGCTGTTGCTGCTGGAGCACCCGTACGCCAGCATCCAGATCCCGGCGGGCACGGTGGAGGAGGAGACGCCGGAGGAGGCGGTGCTCCGCGAGGTCGCCGAGGAGACGGGGATCGAGCAGGCCACGGTCCGCCGCTACCTGGGGAGCGAGGAGGAACAGCTGCCGGAGGGGCAGCGGGTCATCGCCGTGCGGACCAAGGTCTACGCCCGGCCCGACCCGGCCAGCTTTGACTGGGCAACCCTGCGCACGGGGATCCAGGTTGCGGTGAACCGCCAGGAGAAAGGGTTCACGCAGGTGACGTACGAGGAGCCGGACCGGGTGCCGGACCCGCAATTCATCACCATGTCGATCACCGGCTGGGTGCCCGATGGCGTGCTGGCTGATACCCGGGTGCGGCACTTCTTCCATCTCGTGTACGACGGCCCCACAAAGGAGCGGTGGACGGCCTTTTCCGACAACCACACCTTCACGCTCTTTTGGGCGCCGCTGTCGGACCTGCCGGAGATCATCGCGCCGCAGGATCGGTGGCTGGCCCACCTGCACAGGGAGCCGGGCGAGGAGGCCGCTTGACGGCGATCGGAGGGAAACGGATGACGCCACAGCAGGGGTTCGAGGTCGTGGTGGTGGGCAATGTGGGGATCGACACCAACGTGTACCTCCACGGCGAGGATATTGACTTTACGGTGGAGTCGAACTATACGGAGAACCTGGACTATGTGGGGCAAGCGGGCGGGTACTCTAGCCGGGGGTACGCGCAGCTTGGGAGGCGGACGGCCTTTGTCGGCTATGTGGGCGACGATTTCCAGGGGGAGTTCATCCGGCGCGAGTT
>JASFLR010000149.1:0-7130 GCA_050117995.1 Anaerolineae bacterium | reverse complement strand
GATGGGCACACAGTCTGTCTTTCGCTGGGATTCGGGCGTCCGCCCGCGGTGGAGCAGGCCATCGAGGTCCTGCGTGAGTTTCGCGGCCCCAAGGTCGTTCGCCAGCTGCCCAGCGCCCCCGAACACCCCATCGTCGTCCGCTCCGAGCCGGACCGGCCCCAGCCCCGCCGGGATCGCGATGCTGCTGGCGGGATGTCCGTATCCGTGGGCCGGGTGCGCCCCTGCCCGCTACAGGACCTACGGCTGGTGAGTGTCTCGCACAACACGCTGCGGGGGGCAGCCAGTGGGTCGGTCCTCAACGCAGAGTTGCTCATCGCCACGGGCTACGTTGAACGCTAGCCACAGCCCATGGAGGAAAGGGGATCGACCGTGCTCATTCAGCCGGCCCAGCCACAGGACGCTGCCGAGATCCTGGCGCTTCAGAAGCTGGCGTACCAAAGCGAGGCGGCCATCTACGGCGACCATTCCATCCCGCCCCTCACCCAGACGCTCGACCAGATGCGCGCCGATCTTGAGCGCCAGACCTGTCTCAAGGCTACCGTGGATGGCTGCATCGTCGGCTCAGTGCGGGCCCGTCTCAAGGAGAGTACCTGCTTTGTGAACAGGCTGATCGTGCATCCTGATCATCAGAACCGCGGTATCGGCACAAGGCTCATGGCCGAGATCCAGCGCGCATTTGCCGGTGTTGCCAGGTTCGAGCTGTTCACGGGCCACCGGAGCGAGCGCAATCTTTGTCTCTATCGCAAGCTGGGCTACCGGCCCTGCAAGCAGGAGCGGGTCAGCGAGGCCCTGATCCTGGTCTTTCTCGAGAAGAACCACCCGCCACAGCAGCGATCAGAGTAGCCTCACGGAGGAATAGCTGGATGCAGAACTATGGACGGACGAGTGTAAGCGAGCTCCTCGATGACCGGATCGTGTATCGCAACCTGGTACCGGCCGATGGGCGTCTCCCGGCGCTGGCCCAGATCCGGCCCCACGTCGGTCTGCCCGAGGGTCTGGTACCGCGCAAGAGCGAAGAGTCGTACGCCCATGTCATCGCCTATCTCCTGCAGCAGGCACGGGCGCTAGATCGACCTGGAATCCCCATCGAGCGACTGATCTATGTGGGCGATACACGCCTCAATGACGGCAATGCCTTTGCCAATATCTGCCGGGCAGGGGGCTGGCCTGGTCTCGCCTTCATTGGCTCGGAGCGTGATGGTTTGCTCCAGGTCGAGGTTGTGGAACAAGCGGGAGGCGCCCTGTTCCTGGCCAGTCGCTGGTCGGCCCTGCAGGACTTTGATCTCTTCTGTCAGGAGAGGCACCATCCAGCCGACGAGCGAGCGGCTGTGATCGTGGATCTGGACAAGACGGCTTTGGGGGCTCGCGGGCGCAACGATCGCGTCATCGATGCGGCACGGGTGGATGCAGTGCGCCTCACGGTGAGCGACTTGCTCGGCGACACTTTCGATCCTGCCAGCTTTCAGGCAGCGTACAACCGTCTCAACCAGCCCCAATTCCATCCCTTTACCTCGGACAACCAGGACTACCTGGCCTATATCTGCCTGGTCCTGGGCAGTGGCCTTTATATGCTGGAATGGCTGGCGGGCGAGGTGCAGGCCGGTAGGATCACAAGCTTCCCGCAGTTTATCGCTGGGGTGGATGCCCGTGCCACACAGCTTTCGCCCAGCCTGCGGGAGATTCACGCCGGCATCTATGCCAATGTGCAGCAAGGCGATCCCACTCCCTTCAAGGAGTTTCGTTACAATGAGTATCTGACCACCACCGCGCGCATGGGGCACATGGCTGATGGGGCTTCTGTGCGCGACCTGCTGACCGGCGAGATCGTTATCACGCAGGAGGTGCGCCAGATAGCGCAAAGCTGGGCTGGGCAAGGAGCCTTGCTCTTTGGCCTGTCGGACAAGCCAGACGAGGCCTCTATTCCCAGCCAGGAGCAGGCGGCCCGGGGATGCCTGCCTATTCACAGACTGGAGACCCATGCAGTTGGCACGTGAGCGGAGGTTGCGATGATGACCTATCACAGTTGGTTGGAGTGTATCAGGGGCTGCGGTCGCCGGTACTCGATCTACGACGTGATCTATCGTTGTGAGGACTGCGGCGGTCTGCTGGATGTAGAGCACGACGTCCAGGCGCTTCAGGAGCGGTCCGCTGCGGGTTGGAAGCAGCTCTTTGACCAGCGCACGCGGACGACCGAATGGCCCTATGGCAGCGGAGTGTGGGGCAAGAAGGAGTGGGTCTGCCCGCAGCTGGATGACGAGAACGTCGTCTCCATGTACGAGGGGCACACCAACTGCTTCTGGGCCGAGCGTCTGGGCAAAGCGATCGGGGTGCCGGACCTGTGGGTCAAGCTGAGCGGCAACAGCCATACCGGGTCTTTCAAGGACCTGGGCATGACGGTCCTCGTGTCGGTGGTCCGGCAGATGATGGCCGACGGCAAGCCGATCCGGGCTGTCGCCTGTGCCTCGACCGGCGACACGTCGGCGGCGCTGGCCACGTACGCCGCTGCCGCTGGCATACCGGCCATCGTCTTCTTGCCGCGTGGCAAGGTCTCCACGGCGCAACTCGTCCAGCCGCTGGCCAATGGCGCCCATGTATTGGCCCTCGACACCGACTTTGACGGCTGCATGCAGATCGTGCAGCAGGTCACTGCCGACAGGACCATCTACCTGGCCAACTCGATGAACTCGCTGCGCATGGAGGGGCAAAAAACCGTGGGCATCGAGATCGTCCAGCAATTCGACTGGGAGGTACCGGACTGGATCATCATACCGGCTGGGAACCTGGGTAACGTTAGCTCCCTGGGCAAGGGCCTGCTGCTCATGCGCGATCTGGGTCTCATCGATCGCCTGCCGCGCATCGCCTGTGCCCAGGCGGCCCACGCCAATCCCCTGTACCTGAGCTACCAGACGGGCTTTGAGGAGTATCGCCCCGTGCCGGCGCAAAAGACCCTTGCCAGCGCCATCCAGATCGGTGCGCCGGTGAGCTACGAGCGGGCGGTCAAGGTTCTTCGCGACTTTGACGGTGTCGTCGAGCAGGCTACCGAGGATGAGCTTGCCCACGCCTCTGCACGCGCTGACCGAGCGGGCCTATATAGCTGCCCCCAGACCGGTGTCGCGCTGGCGGCCTTGTTCAAGCTGGTGGAGCGGGGCCGGGTCCTGCCCGAGCACCGCGTGGTCGTCATTTCGACGGCCCACGGGCTCAAGTTCACCGGCTTCAAGGTGGGTTACCACGATCGGACGCTGGCCAATGTGAACGCCCGCCTTTCCAACCCGCCAGTGGACCTGCCTGCCACCGTGGAGGCGGTGAACAGCGCCATCGACAGCGCCATCGGCTAGGCCGGTCAGGGCCTCCGTTGTCTCAGGCCAGCATCTTCAGCGCCCGGGCCAGTACGTCGATCCCCTTGAGGTACTCCTCGATCTCGATATGCTCCTGTGGCGTGTGATCCAGCGAGGCATCGCCCGGACCGTAGGCGACGATGGGGCAGCCCCAGGCGGGACCCACCACGTTCATGTCCGAGGTCCCGGTCTTGAGCTTGAACCGCGGCTTGCCATCTGCCTCGCGGATCGCGCGCAGCATGGCCCGCACCAGGCGGGTGTTCTTCTCTGAACGGATGGGCGGGTCGTCGGCGTGGATGAAGAGTTCGGCCCCACCGCGCCATCCCTCCAGTCTATATTTGAGGTCCGTCGCATCTGTCCCCGGCGGGACTCGTGTGACGATGCGCATGGCAACCCCATCACTCAGGCCATCGCTGAAAGTGTTCAGCGTCCTTAACGCCGGATCTAGTGTGTGAAAGCGGCCCGATTCCCCGTCATTCACTGTCCTGGCGTGGGCCGAGAGCTCGTTCCAGAACTGCACCGCCCTTTCGGCTACTGCCGGCCGCGGCCCTGCGCTGTGACTGGCTGCCTGGACGAGCCGGTATTCCAGGCTCAGCACGCCTTTGTAGCCAAGCGTGATGCCATCCCAACCGCTGGGCTCTCCGATGATGGCGCACCACGGCGGCGGCATGGAGCGCGCCAGGTATCTTGCTCCTCGCGCGTCCCCCTCTTCCTCTACCGCGCCGATCACCACCACCCGGGTGGACTCCATCCTGCTAGCAGCGCGGGCTGCCGACAGCACAAAGGTTGCGAGCGGCCCTTTGGCGTCCACCGCCCCGCGTCCATGCAGCTTGCCGCCCTCTATCCGCACAGGGATCTTACCGGGCACCGTGTCCATGTGGCCCAGCAGCACAATCCGGCGCTCTGCTGCCCGATTCCCGATGGTGCCCACGGCGTTCCCTGCCTCGTCGCGGCGAGCCTCAAAGCCGAGGGCTGCCATCCGTTCCACCAGGCAGGCAGCCACAGCATCCTCCTCGCCGGTCGGGCTGGCGATGGTGACCAACTCCTCCAGGAATGCGACCTCGTCCATCCTAGCCTGCCAGGACCGCCGCTGCCTGCTCCACGACCTGATCGATCTCCTCCTCTGTGATCACCAGCGGGGGCAGAAAGCGGATGGCATTACTCCCTGCCGAGAGCGCCAGCACGCCCCGCTCAGCCAGCGCCGCCAGATAGGGGCCTGACTGGGTCTTGAGCTCCACAGCGATCATCAAGCCCAGGCCACGCACCTCGCGGATCAATGGCGAGGGTATGGTGTCCAGACCCTGTGCCAGCCGCTCTCCTAACTCGGCTGCCCGCCGCGGCAGGTTCTCCGACTCGACAAAGCGGATCGCTGCCAGGGCGGCTGCGCAGGCCAGCGGGTTGCCGCCAAAGGTGGTGCCGTGCGACTTTTTCGGGAGCGGTCCCACCCGCTCGCCGATCAGCACCGCGCCCATAGGTACTCCGCCAGCCATCGCCTTGGCCGTGCAGAGCAGGTCCGGCTGCACGTTGTGGTGCTCGCAGGCGAACATCCGTCCCGTGCGCCCGAATCCCGTCTGCACCTCGTCCAGGATCAGCAAGGCTCCACGCTCCTGGCACAGCGACTGCACGCCCTCCAGATACCCCGGGGCAGCGGGGATGATCCCTCCCTCCCCCTGGACCACCTCCAGGATAACGGCTGCCGTCTCCTCGTCCACAGCCTGCTCCATTCGCTCCAGGCGATTGTAGGGCACAAACCCGAACCCGGGCACCAGGGGCTCGAACGGCTTGCGGTATTCCTTGCGCCATGTCGCCGACAGCGCGCCCATCGTCCTCCCGTGGAAGGAGCGCATCGCGGCTACCACCTTTGTGCGGCCCGTGGCGGCGCGCCCGAATTTGAGCGCAGCCTCGACGGCCTCGGTACCCGAGTTCACCAGGAAAGCTCGTTCCATCCCTTCCGGCGCGATGCGCACCAGCGTGCTCAGAAGCTCGGCCCGTTTGTCGTTATAGTAGCCGGTGGAGCACACCAGCAGCCGCTTCGCCTGTTCGGCGATGGCCTCCGCTACGGCGGGATTGGCGTGACCCACGCTGGCAACGGCGGGCCCGGTACTGCAGTCGATATATTCCTTGCCTTCCGCGTCCCAGATGCGAGCGCCCTGCCCGCGCACCAGGACAAGCGGCTGCTTCGACTCGATGCCGCTGCCGTACTGGTCTTCCAGTGCGATGATCTCTGCGGTTGGGATCATGGTTCTCCCTCTCTACCTGTTCATCCAATCACGGTTCCCTGGCCCGCCAGCGCGCGCTGCAACGGCTGCTCCACCCGTCCATCGGCGATTACGGCTTTCTGCACGCCCTCGTTCACCGCTTCGACAACGCCCAGCATCTTCTTCTTCATCCGCCCCTGCGCAACCTGGTCCAGCAGAACGGGGGCATGCTCGGGCAGGACGTGGGGGATGACCGTGTTCTCGTCCGGAAACTGCTCCAGCAGGCCCGGGACGTTGGATAGGATGACCAGCGTCTGAGCCTTCAGTGCCGCGCTGATGGCTGCCGCCACCCGGTCGCCGTCCACGTTCAGCGCTTCGCCCTCGTAGCTAATAGCCAGCGGCGCCACGACCGGCACATAGCCCGCCTGAATCAGTGTCTTTAGCAGCGTCACATTGACCCGTTCGATCACGCCGCTATAGTCGCCGCGCAGGACCTTGCGCTTGCCGTTCTCGACGATGCGCAGCGCCTGCTTGCGCTTCCCTTCCAGCAACCTGCCGTCCACGCCAGAGAGGCCGATGGCATTCACTCCCATCTGCTGGAGTTGCTCGACCAGCAGCGTGTTGATCCGGCCCGCGGTCACCATGGCAAAGATCTCCAGCGTCTTGCGGTCGGTTTGGCGGCTCACATGGCCCGAGACCGAGGTCACAAAGCGGGGCGGGTGGCCCAGCTTCTCCGAGATGACGTTGGTCTCGTGGGAGCCTCCATGCACCAAGACCACCTGCTCACCGTGAGCTGCCAGGTCCGCTACATCTGCACAGACCTCCTCCATCTTTACGCTGCCGTTGCCTCCTGCCTTGACTACGATCATCTTCCTCTCCTTGGCGTGCCCGCACTGCGGGCAAATCATCTCCAACCAGCACTCGCGTCATCCGTATCCTGAGCCCTTCCAACCGCATCCCGAGCCGGTCACCCGCATCCTGAGCGTTCGACTGAGCTCACACCGAAGGCCTGTCGAAGGATGCTCCGCGCTAGATCGGGTGCAGGCCGGGAAACTCCAGCCCCTGCGTTTCAGGCCAGCTATACATCACATTCATCGTCTGCACGGCGTTTCCCGCGGCCCCCTTCATCAAGTTGTCGATCGCCGCGATGACGATCAGCCTCCGCTGGCCTTCGTCGGCGACAAAGCCGATATCGCAGTAGTTGGCACCCGACAGGATCTTGGGCTCCGGATAGCGATGGATGCCACGGCGGGCGCGCACCAGCCGCACAAAGGGCTCCTCACCGTAATCTTGCCGGTAGAACTTCCACACATCGCGTTCCTCGAGTTCCTCGTTTAGCAGGCAGTGGCAGGTCGCCAGCGCGCCGCGAACGATGCCCACCGAGGTGATCGAAAAGTGCAGCCCCGGCTGCTCCGGATCCAGCCCCAGCTCCTGGATCAGCTCCGCTTGGTGCCGGTGGCCCACCGGTGAGTAGGTGCGCACCACGCCCGCTCTTTCGGCGTGATGCGACGCCGGGCTGGGCTTATTGCCACCTTCCGAGGACCCGACCTTGACCTCGACGACCGTCTCCCGCACCAGGCCGCGGCGGTAGAGCGGA
>JASFLR010000148.1:0-7158 GCA_050117995.1 Anaerolineae bacterium | reverse complement strand
TCACTGCAGCCAGGCAGTCATCGTTGGCATCGTACAGCCACAGGCTCCCCGCATCGGCAGCTTCCGTCGAGTTGATAAGGCCGGACAGAAATCTGGCGAGCATGGTCTCCTGGTCGTCTTCGGAAACCAAGATCTTGGCCAGTGCAAAGATCATTCGCAAGCGCTGGTCTTGTGCCTGTCTCTGAAGATCGGGCGAAGGCGCCAAGATCGCTGCCGAAACTGGTTGGGCTATCCGTCCAGTTTGCTCATCCATATCGCACGACTCCTTTATCGTCTGCTCAACAACTACGAGTATAGCAGGTTTTGGCTACTGTGCCAATTGACTGCACGACTAAGGCCTAGAATAGAGAACAAGTCGCCAGGAGCATGACAGAAATCATGGACAACACCCGTGTCCGTAGGGTATAATGACAGTGTCAAGCATTGTAGTAGATGGGTCGGCGGACTTGAGAACGGAAGAGCATCTCCCAAGAGCGCCGGCGACGCCGAGGTACATGCACATTTCTCTGCCAAGTGCACTAGCCGTCAAGGCTCCGGCCCAGAATTGAACCAGTGCCCCAGACCTGAACCGTTCAGGGGCCAACTCGCTGGCCGGAGCCAGTGCAAAAAACGGCTGGCGCCACGGGAGAAAGGAGGGAACACAGATCTAAGGCTTGGTTCGGACCCGTGTCTTCTGTTTGTAGAAAAGCCTGCTATCCAAGGAGGGGAGAAATGCACATCACTGACATTGTCTGGTGGGCTTATACGGCCTTTGTGGTTGTCCTGGCCCTGTTCATGCTGGTCTTTACCGCCAAGGTGCGCGAGAAGGAGGAGTAGCCATGGACCACCGAGAGCGAAACTGGCTGTTCGTGCTCATCGCCGTGTTCCTGGTATTCAATATCGTTACCCTCTCGCCACTGCTCCCCTGGCAAAGGTGGATGTTCTGGTCCAGCCCCGCGCCCGACCATACGGTTCGCGTCGAGTTTGGCGAGTACGAAATCCGGCTGCCGGCGGAAGGCATCGAGGCTCGGGTTGGCGAGTATGTGGAGTTTGTCGCCACCTCGGATGACGTGACCTATGGCCTGGGCGTGTTCCGCAAGGACGGCACCATGGTCTTTCAGGAGCAGGTCCTGCCCGGGCGCGAGAACCGCATCCTCTGGAAATTCGACGAGGCGGGCCTCTACGACGTGCGATCCACCGAGTACTCGGGTCCCCGCCATTCGGAGATGTACATCCCCGACGCCATCCACGTGACGCAATAAGGAGGAGACTACGATGAAGGAACTCGGTTGGACCGAAAAATGGACGCTTCGCTTTGCCGTAGTCGCCCTGCTCTTCCTGGCGCTGTCGGGCTTTGAGGGGATGTTGATGCGCACCCAGCTCTACGACCAGGATGCTCTGCACGGGATGGAGGCACTTCTGAACAATGTGCGCCCTGGGGCCACAGAGCCAGGCACCGAAGAGCTGTTCTACTCGATGCTGACCGCCCACCCCATCGTAGGTGTCTATGGCTTTATCTATATGGCCGTCTTTGGCGCCTTTTACTTCCTGGTGCCCTATCTGCTGGACAAGCCGGTCCGGCACAGGAAGCTGGTCGTGGCGAATTTCTGGTTGCAGATCATCGGGGTGATGATCTGCTGGGGATCGGGCTTCTTTGGGCTGTTCAACTCGCTCTACACCCTCTACTGGCCGCTGCCGGTTAGCTTTGATCGCACGCCAGTGTGGGGAAGCGTCTTCTTTATGGTTGGCGCGGCGCTGATCATGGTCAACATCCTGATCTTTGCCTTCAACATCTTCAAGACGGTGCTCAGCAAGAGCGATTCGCGGTCCTACAGCTTTTTCCAGTTCCTGCGCTCGGCCTTTGGCATCCCCCGCCTGCTCAAGCTGTTCGGCAAGGAGGACAAAAACGCGCCAAATCTGGACTATAACGGGCTGCCAGTGTTCATCGTGGCAGTCGGCCGGGGATCGATCGATACCGTCATCAACGCATTTGTGCTGCTGACGGCGGGGGCGGTGATCCTGGTCTACGGCCTGTTCGCGCTGTTCGGCTCGCCTCTGAACCCCGCAGCCATCGACCCGCTGATCTACAAGAACTGGTACTGGTGGGGGCTGGACATGGTGGCAGATGGCAACGCGCTGATCTACACAGCCGGAGTGTGGTACCTGCTCATCCCCCTGCTGACCGGCCGCCAGCTCTTTGGAGCCAACGTGGTCAAGACGGTGATCATGGTCGACCTGCTGGTCAGCATGGGTGTGTGGAGCCACCATCTTCTGGGTGATACCTCCCAGCCGATGTGGATGCGCCTGCTGTCGGGCCAGTTTATCACCTGGGGCGAGTTCTTTACCATGGGCCTGACGATATTTGCCTCGCTGATGACGGTCTGGCTGGCAAGGCCGGTCAAGATGACGCCGGCCCTCAAATTCGCCCTGGGCTCGATGTTTGGTTTTATGATGGGTGGCGTGGCTGGATTGGTGCAGGCCAACCTGGGGCTGAATATGGTATTCCACAATACCCAGTGGGTGGTCGCCCTGCACGCCCACACCTTCCTGCTGACCGGGGTGGGCACCATGCTCTTTGCGGTGCTCTATGCCCTGGTGCCGATGCTGACCAAACTGGAATTCAAGAGCAAGGAGTTGATCAACGCCCACTTCTGGCTGTGGATCGTGGGCTCGGTGATTATGGCCTACGCCATGGGCATGGCTGGGTCGCGGGGCATGCTGCGCCGAACTCTGTACGAGGGCGGTCAATTCCAGGGCTACACGCTGGTGGCGATCATCGGCGGCGTGCTGGTCAGCCTCGGGTTCGTGGCCTTCCTGGTCAATCTGGTGGGCACACTGGGCCTGCGCAACGTGATCGGCATCATCGTGCCCAAGCGCTGGCTGCCCGAGCAGCAGCCAGCCCCGGCCCAGGCATAGCCTGGCAGATCGTACTGGCGAACCAGACAAGCCTGGATCGTAAAGGGGCACGCGGTGTGAAACCGCGTGCCCATTCGTATGCTCGCGAGTGTATTCTTGCCCTACTCCAGCAGCGTCTTGGCCAACCGCGACACGCCGCCCGCGCTCTCGGCATACCCGTCAGCGCCGGCCTGATCGGCAAATGCCTGGGTGCTGTGCCAGAGCTCGGTACCTGTCGACCTCTCCGCTTACGAGATCTCGCTTAACTTGACCGGCCGGTTCTCCCGGTACGATTTCCAGGCTGCCAGTCCCATGACCACGGGAATCCGGCCATCCATTCCAGTCACAGGCGGCGGTGTATCCTGAATCACGCAGTCCACAAAGACCTTCATCTCGGCCAGATAGGCGTCCATGTACCTTTCCAGGAAGAAATAAAGAGGTTTGGCCGACTGTACTGCCTGGGCATTGCTGTACACCGCAGTGTGGGGCGTCCGATTGCCCACTACCACTGTGCCCTCCGAGCCAAAGACCTCCACGCGCTGATCGTAGCCGTACACAGCCTGTCGACTGTTATCTATCGTGCCGATGGCGCCATTGGCGTACCGCAAAGTTATAATTGCTGTGTCAATATCGCCGGCTGCTCCGATAGCCGGATCAACCATCACGCCGCCGACAGCGTAGACCTCCTCTACTTCACTGTCGAGCAGAAAGCGAGCCATATCAAAGTCGTGAATGGTCTGGTCCAAGAATATGCCGCCCGAGACCTTGATGTATTCGACCGGCGGCGGAGATGGATCACGAGAGATGATGTGCACGATGTGCGGAGTTCCAATATCGCCTGCGGCAACCATATCACGCGCTTGTCTAAAGTTGGGATCAAAGCGACGGTTGAAACCAAGCTGCAACTTGACCCCACTCCGCTCGACAGCGGACAGAGCCTCGTCGATGACATCCAGATCAAGGGCAATCGGTTTCTCACAGAATATGTGCTTGCCAGCGTTCGCAGCATCGGCAATGAATTGGGCATGGGTATCTGTGCTGGAGCAGATGATCACGGCATCAATATCCCCATCATTGATGATGGTCTGGGGATCCTGGGTCACCGAGGGAATCTGGAAATCGGCGGCACACTTTTCGGCAGCCTCCAGAAAAACATCGGCCACCGAGGCCAGGTTGATCCCTGGAATCCGATAGGCCAGGTTCTCGGCGTGAACCCGGCCAATACGACCAGCACCTATTAGTCCAATATTGAGTTTTGCTGTCATGCACGAGGTCCTTTCTCCTGATGCGCCGGCCAGATGGCATCAGCCGTGGAATGTGTCAGTAACGTGAGCAACATCATATCACATCGTTTTCGCCAAGTCAAAAGACTGCCCGATGCCATGCCTGGATGTACCAGGCCTCCTTGCTTCTACTTGATTTGTGGAGGTAGGCCGGTAGACTCCCCCCAAAGCTGGCTACCACGCAACCCGCTCCAGGCGGAATCGATCGGGGCGGTCCGTCACGTAGAGGTAGCCAGCCACACCGTCCGGGTGGTGGTTAAAGATCAATAGCGGCCTGCTCTCAACGGCCCATCGGGCCAGGCGACGCTTGGTCTCCAGGGTCACCAAGGGCTGCGCATCATAGGCCGTCAGGACCTCGAGCCTCTCCATGTGCAGCGGCCAATGCGCCGTATCAGCCAGGAATATGGCTGCCTCCCCCCTACTTTCGATGACCACGCTCTGATGGGCTGGTGTGTGTCCGGGCGTCACCATCACCCGTACCTCTCCGGTCAGCCGGGCATCGCCCCACAACACGCGCAGCCGCGCGGCTCGTTGCAGCGGTTCCCAGTTCTCACGATGGTAGGTGCCGCTGGTCCGCTCATCGGGAAAAGACGCGTCCGCCAGCTCGAGGCGCTGCATATGGTAGACGGCGTTGGGGAAGGTGGGCACCAGATTGCCGTCCCCGTCGTAGCAGGTATTGCCTCCACAGTGGTCGCCGTGCAGGTGAGTGTTGATCACCATGTCGACGTCCTCTGGCGCCACGCCCACCGCAGCCAGGCTGCCGATCAAGCGACGTTCTCCTTCGAGGCACATAAAGCCGCGCTCCTGCTCGGAGAGCTTGTCACCGTAACCAGTATCGACCAGGATCGTGTGCTCGCCCGTCTGGATGAGCAGACAGTGTAGTTCGATGCGGATGCGATTCTGCTCATCCGGCTCGGCGAGCTCTTGCCACTCTGTTCTGGGCATCAGGCCAAACATCCCGGCGCCGTCTATCCAGTACTCTCCGTCAGAGACCAGGTGGAGTCTGGTGTCGCCCAGTCGCATGCTTGTGCACCTCCACAGGAACTGCAGGACTTGATACAGTCATTCTACCATTAGAGAGTGGACCGGGCAAGCGCACTATTTGCTCGCACGGATCCGTAGAAGAAGGGCAGCAAGGGAGACACGCGTCGAAATTACAGGCTGCGCGGGCCCTGCGATCAATGGGGGCTATGGTAGCAAACGTATATAGACAGTCAACACTTGCTGGCTAGCGGAATTCCAGGCTGCCAAGCTCATCCAAGCAGGACACATCGGGTTCGGTGGTCGGATCGTCGAGAAACTGCAGCCCGATCTCGAGTGCGCATGAGTTTGAGCGCATGGCACCATGGGCACTGATCGAGAGCTCGTAGTCAAAGCCGTTATGCAGCTTTTCAGCAGCCATCCTACCCCAAGCAGGTGGGGTTACAGGGTCGTAGCGTCCGGACAGCACCAGTGCCGGGATGTCGCTAACAACTGCCTCATTTTCGATGGGGTCTGCGATGCCGGCCTCCCACGAGGCGCAGACATCCCAATCAAAGGCGCCTGCGAAGAATTCACCATACACAGTGGGGAGTTCTGCGGCAAGTGCAAAGGCTTCGTCCCTGGACTCGAAGGCTACCTCCTCGCGACACCAGACGGAGTAGCGCATACCGGGTGCCCTGGTGGTTCTATCGGGCACCGCGAATATCGATGACTCGGGGTACGAACCTTGGCTAGCCTCATCAATGATGTACGGGACCCAGGGAATGGCGGTGGGGGAGTAGAGCAGTTGGAAAATGGTATCTAAAAAGACATAGCCGTCGACGGTCACCGAGCCCTCGTCGAGCTGGATCGTTACCGGGTTGGCATTGAGCTTGTCAACGACCTGGTGGAAGGTCGATTCGAGGTCAGGGTGCGCCTGACTGCAGACAGCATCGGCCTCACAATCCTCGAAAACAGTATTCAGGGCGCGATATGCATTCATCGCAATGTCTTGGTTCAGATTCGCCTGCGGCGGGAGCACACCATCCAGGATGGCGCTACGAATTCCCTGGGGATGATCGCGCATCACGGTCAGGGCCAGGCGCGACCCGTAGGAGATTCCATACAGGTTGATCTGCTCGTAGCCAAGGGCAACGCGCAGGTCATTGACGTCGGCAGCATTTTCCGCGCTATTGTACGCGGAGAGGTTGATTCCCTGGGAGAGCAAGTCGTCCTGGCAGTCCAGCAGAAACTCGACCTCTGCCTGGTTCCGCTCTTCAAGTGCCAACTCCTGCTCGGCAAGCTCCCACTGAAACTCGGTACGGCCCGGACAGGCAAGAAACGGCTCTGCATAATGCGTGCCGCGCTGGTTGAACATGATATAGTCGCGCTTCCTGAGAATTTCGCTCCCGCCTCGACTCATGTATGCGGCTGCATCATCCAAGAGAGAGCCTCCTGGGCCCCCAACTAGGTGAACGACAGGATCGGGCTCAGGATCTTGGCTGGTGCTCGGGAAAATGGCGATGTGCAGCCGAATCTGCTGGCCTGTTGGCTGGCTTCGATCCTCAGGAACAGCCAGGTAGCCACACTTGATCTCGTAGCCGCGCGGCTTTGTGAACTGGCACTCTGCAGGCTCGAATACAGGTACGGTTGCAGTCTGGACTGCGGTGAGGGCATCGACACCAACACTGCCGGTGCGGGTGGGGACCGGAGTTGGCGTGTCGCTCGGCATGGGAGTTGCCGTATCAGTGGAAAGGGGAACCGTGGTCTCTGTGAGAGCAGTGGTTGCGGTAGGAGGTACTAACGTTGGTGTGGGTGGAACAGGCGTAGCTGTGGCCGTTGGATCCGGGGTGTCTACCAAGTGGTAAGCGATAGGTGTTGGCTCCGGCGTTCCACAGGCAGCTATGAGTGAGGCACAGCACAAGAGACCCAGCAGAAGCGTTTTCAAGAGTTACCCTTTCTCCCGGCACACGCTGCCAGCAGCCCAGGCGTTGCACGCGGCGGCAAGTGCATATGAAAGATGGAAGCAGCAACGATCGGC
>JASFLR010000147.1:0-7166 GCA_050117995.1 Anaerolineae bacterium | reverse complement strand
GTGATCTGCGGTACCTGGTGCCGCAGAACGACTTCGATCCGGGTGAGTGTAGCTATGGCAGCTCGGCCTGCACGACCTACCTCGTTCTCTACTCCGTATGGGGTGGGAAGGGCATAGACGGTGACTACAACTATGGCTTTGACGGGGGCTTTGAGGAGTGGAAGGTGAAGGTATACCCGAAGCTTCAGGTGTCCAAGGACATCAGTGGCTCCTTGGACACGCCGGTAAGCTGGGAGATCACCAAGGACTTTGACGCTACCTACAACATGTTCGCCGGTGAGAGTGTGACACATGGGTACGAGGTATCAGTCGATCCGATCTTTGGCGATCCTGAGAACGTCGAGGTGTCTGGAACGATCACGATCATCGGTGACGACGAGGATCCCGTCGACGCCAGCATCGTCGACTTGTTCAATGGCTCGCCAGCCACGATCACCGAGTGCTCTGTTCCGGAGAATCTGGACGGCACCTACACTATCGAGGCTGATGCAATAGTCACCTGCTCGTACGAGCTCGGCCTGGTTGCTCCTGTTGATGGCACCAACGTGGCCCGGGCGAGCTATGAGCAGGATGGCGTAGCGCTCGCCTTCCAGGGCTCGGCGAGTATCCTCGCGGACGACTATGTCGAGACCCTGACCGGGGACCCGGACATCGATGTCGTCGACACCAATGGCGAATCCTGGTCGGCGTCTGCTGCTTCAGAGACGTGGACCTACAACCGGGACTTTGAGTGCCCGGCCGATACGTCCCTGTATGAGGACGGGTTCTACTCATTCCAGCACGACAACACCGCAACCATCAGCCAGACTGACCAGTCGGATGATGCAACGGTCGTAGTCAACTGCTATGCCCCGGTGGTGGAAAAGACGGCCGAGACCTACTTCAACCGGGAGTGGAAGTGGTCCATTGTCAAGGACTTTGACGATGAGTACAATCTGTTCGCTGGAGACTCGGTGCAGCACGACTACAAGGTCTCTGTGAACCCGACCTTCACCGATAGCTACTGGGGGGTGAAGGGCGACATCACAATCTCTAACAGCCACCCGACTGACGACATGGTGCTGACTGACGTTAGCGACCTCGCAGGTGGCATATCGGCAACTGTCGATTGCCCGAGCTTGATCGTACCATCGGGCGGCGAGCTGGACTGCACCTACGATACAGGCGAGCAGAATTTCCCTGACGACAACCCCTTCGGCGACACGAACATAGCCACGGCTGAGTTCGCTGGGGCCGACTGGATAGGCACCGCGGATATCATCTTCAGCGCGGACCCGACTACGGAGGATGACCCGATTATCACGGTGGATGACGACAACCTGGAGAATGAGAGCTGGACTGCTAACCGGGCCTATGAGGAGTGGGAGTACAGCAGAGAGTTCTCCTGCCCCACTGACCTCAGTCTATATGAGAACGGCGTGCTGGAGTTGGAGAGCCACATCAACACGGCGACCATCAACGAGACCGGTCAGTCCGATATCGCAACGGTCGACGTGACCTGCTACTCATTGCTCGTGAGCAAGGACGCGAATCCGTCCTTCACGCGCACCTTCAACTGGACTATCCTGAAGGACGTAGACAACGCCGGTCCGATCACCCTCGCTGGTGGCGAGACTGTCGTCGTCAACTATGACGTCACGTTCGACCTGGCGGAGCCGGCCTTTGTCGACAGCGCCTGGGCGGTGGAAGGTACGATCACCGTTGACAACCCGGCGCCGATGAATGCCAGCCTGTCTGCGGTCAGCGACGTCATCGAAGGTGGTATCGCTGCCAACGTCAATTGCCCGGCGCTGATAGTACCGGCGGGCGGGGAACTGGAATGCTCGTACAGCGCAGACTTGCCAGACGCGGCTACTCGCACGAACACAGCTACGGCGGCACTGCTGAACGGCACAAGCTTCAGCGGTTCGGCCGATGTGGACTTTGCAAGTGCAGAGATCACTGAGATAGACGAGATGGTCGATGTCAGCGACAGCTATGCTGGATTCCTGGGCTCTGTGCACTACAGCGAAGTGCCCAAGACCTTCTCCTACCCGCGGTTCATCACCGCACCGGATCTCTTCTGTGGTTCTTTCACGGTAGATAACGTGGCGACACTTGTCACCAATGACCGGGAAATTACCGCCAGTGATGATGCCAGTGTGATCATCGACGTGCCGTGCCAGGGCTGCACGCCTGGCTTCTGGCAGGGTGGAGCAGGACTCCAACTTTGGGACGATCCCGTAACCGATCCGCAGTGGAGTGGTGTTCTGGCACAGCCATTCACTGACGATGACTTGTTCAACGACATCTTCTCGCTGAACAGGGATATCCGGCTTGAAGGTCAGACGATGCTGCAGATCGTCGGAAACGACGGCGGAATCGCCAACTCGGCTGAGAAGGCAGCCCGTGACATGGTGGCAGCCTACCTGAACGAGTCGGCCTTCCCGGAGGCCTTCCCAGCTGACGGTCTCCAGGACCTGCTGGACAGGTGGTATGCTGCAGTGAACGATGACGCGGCTCTGGAAGCCTTCCACGCTCAGGTGGGAGGTTGGAACGACCCGTCAGGTCCGGGCTATTGCCCGTTGCCCTAGTACTGGATAGTCCGTGCGCCAGCGCGGACTAGAGTAACATGAACTGGGTGGTGGGGGTCATCCCCACCGCCCTTTGCATATCCCCGGAGTCTCTTCCGCGGGTCGGGGAGCTGGCCTGTACGACCATGCACCAGCCGGGACTGTTATAGTGCCGTAAAGCTACTTGTCATAACTTTGCAGCCGATAAGGGGTTGACTGTCAATTGGGAGTCGTGCGACGCACAACCATGGAGTGAGGCCAGTAAGGTGTTCTGGCTGAAGTGGAAGGGTGGGGGATGGTCAAAGGCGCAAGGGGCCATTTCCCGCTTGGGTGCGCATTTGACCTGAGTAGACGGCCTGCACCATCCTATCAGCTGGGGCCAGCACCCAGAGGCGTCCCCCGAGTCTGTCGAGGGGCATGTCGAAGGGCGCTCGCAAAGGCTCCTTCGCCGGGCTCAGGATGCCTACGCTCGCTACCCGAATCCAAATGCAATTGGCCTGAAATTCCCACATTCTGCAGTTGACAAGCGGCAAGATGGGTGGTAGACTACGGGTGAGATGCCAGGCTCGATGTATGGAAAGGCAGCTGCGCCTGCCCTCAGGAAGCGCAAGGGGAAGCTGCAAGCCTGGTGTGCTGCTCCGAGGTAGAGACAGAGGCAGTGGTGTGTGGGGTAGTACTCTCAATCGAGAAGTCCGTTGGCGCAGTTCGCGGTGCTATGCATACCACATGTGTGGTATTCGACCGGCACAGGGAATACTCAAATCAACGTAGTCTTGCTACCTCGTTGTGGCGATGTGCGCTGGACTGGTATCTGTTATGATGGTAATGAAGATGGCTGCCTCTCCCGCAGAGAAGCATTCTGATCTTGGTGCCAGAGTAGGTTGAGTATATAGCTCTGAGCAGCCATTGCGCATCACTACTACTTGGAAGTCTCGTTCAGACAATGATGTCTGGCGTACAGGAGTGTCTAGCCCAATGATGAGCTACAGCAATCGTTATCTCCATGTTGATCTTGGAAACCGATCTTGGTCGGTGTTTTCGCTATCTGAGGACGTGCTTTCGCGGTACGTAGGCGGCAAGGGAGTGGCGGCCTACCTTCTGGCGCAGCACCAGGATCCCAAGTCCGAACCGTTTGATCCCGCTAATCCCCTCATTTTTGCTACCGGGCCGTTGACTGGCACGCGAGCGCCATCCATGCGCTCGGTGATGGTCTTTCAATCGCCGGTGACACGGCTGTTCACCGACTCACACTTTGGCGGCTTTTTCGGTCAGGAGGTCAAAGCGGCAGGCTGTGATGGCCTGCTCATCACAGGCCAGGCGGATGAGCCAGTCTACGTGGAAATCGATGACGAGCGTGTAGTCATCAAGGACGCTGGTCATCTATGGGGGCTGGATACCTATGAGACCTACGCCCGGATGCGACCCGATTATCCTGAAAAGGAGTGGCGCCTGACCTGCATCGGTCCCGCAGGTGAGAACCGGGTCAAGTACGCAATGGTCGACTGTGACTTTCACCGGCAGGCCGGGCGCGGCGGTGGGGGTGCGGTCATGGGCGCCAAGAACCTCAAGGCGATCGTTGTACGCGGCAGCCACAAGCCTAATCTCGCTGATTCTGAAGCGTTCGGCGCCTTGGTACGAGCCACCATCAAGGATCAGATGAAGGACAATGACTATGTCATCGGCTTCCGCACGGGCGGCACCGCAGCTTCGATCCCCTGGGCGGATGTTGAGGGTCTATTGCCCACCCGAAACTTCCAACGCGGCAGCTTTCCCCAGGCCGAAGAACTGGGAGATGCTGCCCAGCAGGAGCGCTACTGGTACAAGGATGTGGCCTGCGCTGCGTGTCCCATTGCGTGCACCAAGCTTGGACGGCTGAAGGAAGGTCCTTACGCCGGGTTGGAGGGTGACTCGCTGGAGTACGAGAGCGCGGCCATGCTGGGCGCCAACCTGGAGGTGGGCAAGACCGACGAGGCGGTCTATCTGGGTGTTCTGTGCGACAAGTTGGGTCTGGATACGATCTCTGCAGGCTCTGTACTGGGATTTGCCTGCGAAGCGGTGGAGAAGGGCCTGTTGGAGGCCGACGTGCGTTTCGGCGATGTGGAGAGCCTGGCAGCAATGTTGAAAGAGATCGCAGCACGCCGGGGCGTTGGTGACCTGCTGGCCGAAGGTGTCCGTGCCGCGGCAGCCCAGATCGGAGGCGGGGCCGACCACTTTGCCATCCATGTCAAGGGGTTGGAGCTGCCTGCGTGGGGTCCGCGCGGCGTGCCGGCCATGGGTCTGGCGTATTTGACGGCGGACCGGGGCGGTTGCCACCAGCGTGCGTTTCCCATTCTATACGAAGCGGGCGGCGAGGAATGGCGTGGCAAGGCGTATGAGCGGCTGGCGCTGGAGGGCAAAGCCCAGCTCCTGGCCGAGGTGCAGAACCGGCTGGCGGGGTTGGACACGCTCATCAGCTGCGACTTTGCCCGCTATGCCATAGGCGACGCCACGTATCTGGACCTGCTTGCAGCCGCCACTGGCCGCCGGCTGAGCCTGGAAGATCTGTATCAAATGGGCGAGCGTATCTGGAACCTCACGCGCATGTTCAATCTGAAGGCTGGCATGACCAAGGCGGATGAGGATCTGCCAACTCGCTTCAAGGAGGAACCGCTGCCCGACGGGCCGGCTGCCGGGCATTTGTTCACTGATGCTGACATAGATCGACTGCTGTCTGACTACTATGCTGTACGTGGTTGGGATGAGCACGGAGTACCCCTGCCCGAGACTCTTGCGGCGCTGGCTGTCGAATATTCACGCCCTTGAGACCAAATAAATCACGAGAAGTGGAGGATGTTCAAAGATGATCAACCTGCGTTCATTTGAAGTACCGACTGTTGTGAAACACGCCCCCGGCGCGCTTGATTGCCTGGCCGATGAGATCAAGGCCCTGGGCAGCAAGCGCCCCATGCTGGTCACTGACAAGGGCCTGGTCAACGCCGGTCTGGTGGCTGAGGCGACCAAGGCCCTCGATGCCGGCAACGTGGACTATGTCCTCTTTGACGGTGTAGTGGCCAACCCTCCCATAAAGCTGGTGGACGACGCTGCCGAGTTGTACAAGACGGAGGGCTGCGACGGCCTGATCGGCTTTGGCGGCGGAAGTTCCATGGATACGGCCAAGTCGATCGGCGTCGTAGCTGAGCACGGTGGGTCGATTCTCGATTTTGAGTGGGCTGATCCACAGCCCATCGTGAAGCGTATCCCGCCGTTGGTCTGTGTGCCGACCACCTCTGGCACTGGCAGCGAGGTCACGTTGTGGGCTGTGATCACCGATCCTGCGCGGAAGATCAAGTACAATGTTGGCGGCACGGGTCTGATTGCTGCCCATGTAGCGCTGCTGGATCCCCGGCTCACACTGGGTCTGCCGGGAAAGATCACTGCCGGGACGGGTATGGATGCCCTGACGCATGCCATCGAGTGCTACACTTGCGCCTATGCCCAGCCCTGGCCCGATGCGGTGGCGCTGTGGGCCATCGAGACGATCGGGGAGTGGCTGCGCATTGCCTACGCACAGGGAGCCAACGAGGAAGCCCGATACAAGATGTCGATGGCCTCAATGCTGGCGGGCATGAGCTATGGCACCGAGAGCGCTGGGGCCGTGCATGCCATGAGCCAGACCGCGGGCGGCGTCTACAACCTGCCGCATGGAGAGCTGACTGCGTCGTTATTGGCGCCAGTGATGGCCTACAACTATCTGGGCGAGCCGCAAAAGTACGCTCGCATCGCCCAGGCTATGGGGGAAAACACGTGGGGGCTCAGTGTGTGGGATGCCGCAGAGCTGGCCGTAGAGGCGGTTGCCCGGCTGAGCTACGATATCGGCATACCGACGCTGCCAGAGATGGGTATTCCCGAAGAGGATATCCCGATGCTGGCCCAGCTTGCGTTTGACGATCCGCAGACGATTGGCAACCCGCGCGATATCGACGTGAAGGGCTACGAAGAGATCTATCGCAGTTGTTTCGATTGAGCATTGTGACTAGTGGCGGCGCTCCAGCAATGGAGCGCCGCCTTGCACCGTTTCTGTTCAGTTTCTGACCCAGCCTAGGCATGGTTTCATCTGCCTAGAACTTGCACGCTTCCTATCTGTCTGGCAGGGAGGCGCCATGGCCGCAAAGGCCCCGAATATTCTGTTCATCATGGCCGACCAGATGGCCGGACCGGCGCTGCCGTGTCATGGTCATCCGATCGTCCAAGCGCCGAACCTCACGCGCATGGCTCAAGAAGGCGTGGTCTTTGATAGCGTATACTGCAACAGTCCCCTCTGTGCTCCATCACGTGCCTCTCTGTTGACCGGTCAACTTCCGTCCCGCATCGGCGCCTACGACAACGCGGCCGAATTCTCCTCTTCTGTCCCTACCTTTGGACACTACTTGAGGGCTATGGGATACCAGACGAGTCTGTGCGGAAAGATGCACTTTATTGGGTCCGATCAGCTTCACGGGTTTGAGGAGCGGTTGACGACCGACATCTATCCGGCTGACTTTGGATGGACTCCGGACTGGGAACAGCCAGAGCGCCGTCCCTCCTGGTACCACAACATGCTAAGCATCGTCCAGGCTGGTACTTGCCAGACCTCGA
>JASFLR010000146.1:0-7216 GCA_050117995.1 Anaerolineae bacterium | reverse complement strand
CAGATACCCATATCCCCGAGGCAACGCACCAGATGCGAGGGGTCCGGGGACGTCAGGTCCCCGGCGCAGGGGTGTGGGGATGTGCGTGCATCCCCACGACAGAATCTTACCGGAATGTGCAGACTATCGTGTGGGGGCTTTGTTGGCAAAGAAGACTAGAGACGACTACCCTCTCAATAGCTGCGTGACGGTCCGCATCACCCACCAGATACCATCAGGGCTCTTGGGCCGCCTGAATGATGGCACTCAGGCCATCATTCGCAAGCGCGAGGTCGCCTGGAACGGCCACCCGCCCATCGATGAGTACATCGGCCTGAGCCGGAAGGCGCTGGTCGTGGGCTACTCGTCAGCACGCAACCAACTGGAACTGAGCCTCCGCCTGGTCGAGCGCGATCCCTGGCAGAAGGTACCGGTCAAGTACGAGGTGGGCCAGGAGGTGTCAGGCCGCATAGTGGGCCTCATCGAGCGTGGCGCTTTCGTCGAGCTCGAGCCGGGCGTCGAGGGCTTTCTGCCCATGAGCGAGCTTCCGATAGGACGCGATGCCCAGATCGAGAATTGGCTCTGGATCGACGATTGGGTCAGAGTGAAGGTGATCAGACTGAAGCCCAAGAGGCGGCGGCTGCGCCTTAGCCTCAAGGCGCCGTTGATACGGCGCGAGGCGCACCTGCAGAAGCAGTTGTGGACCCTCCGACCGCAGCGTCCGGTCACGAACGTGACCCTGGCGGAGCAGATTCCAGGCGACATACGCGTGCGCATGCTGGACCTGGGAGCGGATGCGCGACGGCGCGCCTTGGCCTTTGACCTGGACGTGTTGCTCATTGAGGATGACAGCGCCTATGCCGCCGGGCTGGCAGGCTTTCTCAAGCTTAATGGGTGCCGCGTTACGGTGGCTGAGGATGGGATGGCCGGTCTGGCCATGGTCGAAGCACGCAACAAGCCCTTTGACCTCATCCTGCTTGACTGGAACCTGCCCGGTCCCAAGGGACATCAGGTCGCGCAGTTGTTGCAGGAGCAGGACTGCCCCTCCCGCATGGTGATGATCCTCGAACCCGCCCCCCTGCTCGACCACCCAGACATCTGGGAAGGCCTGCGGCAAGGTGAGTTGGACGTATTGGCCAAGTCGGACGGCGTGCGCTGCCGGTCCTCGCTCATTGCCATCCTCCGCGAGCTGAGCACTGGCGGATCGGGTAAGAGCGAAAAGCCCCAGCGCTCCTTCCTCGAGTCCCTCGCCCCAACCCTGGGCCAGCCAGAGCCCTCGCCCTCGGTGGCAGGCGTCCCATCCTTTGCCGCAGCGGGCACAGACTTGCATGGGGTCCTGGACCAGCTGCAGAGCCATACCCAGGCCAGCTCGGTGATGCTTCTGCGCCAATCGCCGGGCGGTGCCGGCATCGACACCGAGGCCTTCTGTGGACAGCGCTTTCCGGTGGACGAGGCCCCGCCCGATCTGATCCACAGCCCCCTGAAGGAAGTACTGCACGAAGGGCAAGAGGTTTGGGCCACCGTCTCTGCCCGGCCGGCGGCATTCCGCCGCCTCACCGACCTGGCGCCCTTTGAGGCGTTCCTGGGTGTTCCGGTGCCTGTGGCCCAGGCCGCTCGGTACGGGCTCGTCTTGCTGCGGGACCAGGGACATTTCGATGCCATGCATTGTGCCATGGCCCGCCTGGCCGTCTATTCCATTGCCGGCATACTCCAGGAACAGCGGCTGGTCCAGACGCTGCAGCGCTGGCAGGCGCCCTACCTGGTGGGCAGGCTGCTCAACAGCGCCATTCACGAGATGACCAACAAGCTTGGTGGGCTCGATTTCCAGGTCGAGACACTGGAGGAGGGGATCAGGGAACTCGAGTTCGAGCCTGCCAGGGCATCGGACCCTACCTTTGTCCGCCAGATGGGCGAGAGCGTCGCCCAGGTACAGGTCGCACAACGACAGACCCTGGCCATGAGGAATCGCTATCTGGGGCTCACCGTCCACGACCAACCGCAGATGGTGGATATTGTGCCGCTGGCCCGCGATCTGAACCAGCTGCTCCAGCCCGAGGCCCAGCATCACAATGTGCTCCTCGAGCTGGAGGCGGACGACAAGGTCCCTCCAGTAGGTGCCCGGCCCAGCCAGTTGCGCCAGCTCTTTCTGAACTTGATGCTCAACGCCATCCAGCAGATGGTCGAGCTCGACTGGCATGGCCGTCTGAAGATGCGCATCACCCATGCCCCTGCCGAACCGCTTCCAGTACAGGTCCGGTTTGTGGACGAGGGGCCCGGAATCCACCGCTGCCTGTGGGAGCCAGTCTTCGAGTTCGGCTTTACCACCAGGCAGGATGGGGCAGGGCTGGGCTTGACCATCTCCCGCCAGATCGCACGCAGCCTGGGTGGAGAGCTTGCCGTTGAAGAGAGCCACGTGTTGTGGGGGACCACAATGCTGCTAGCACTACCGAGAGGGGAGGCACATGACTGAACCTGTTCGCGTCCTTCTGGTTGACGACGAGCAATCGTTTCGCGAACCAGTGAACCAGCGTCTCACCAACAAGGGCTTTGCCGTCACCGTAGCCGCCAGCGGCCCCGAAGCGGTGGAAAAGGCGGCGGCCTGTGGCGGCACGTTCGATGTCGCCGTCATCGACCAGGTGATGGCTCCCCCCAACGGCATCGAAACCATGCGCGAGCTTCACCGGCGCTACCCGGCCATCGAAGCCATCATCCTCACCGGCTGGGGCGACATGACCGACGGCGAGCGCGCCATGGAATTGGGCGCCTATCGCTACATGAGCAAGCCGGTCAGCAATGTCGAAGAGCTGGCGCTCATCATACGTGGTGCAGCCAAGCTGGGACGGGAAAAACAGCGCGGGCGCACGCTTCGGGAGCTGGTGCAGACGGGTCAGGACCTGGGCGGCGCAGAGAGCGAGCAGGAGCTGTACGAGCAGGTATACCAACTTGTCCAGAAACTGCTGCCGCACGCGGACAGCTTTCTGCTAGCAGAGTGGGATCAGCCCAACCAGGCCGTCCATTTTCGATACTGCGTGGTGGGTGGGGAGCGCCTGCCCGAGTCCTCCCGCCGCAACCATCGCGGCATCACCGAGCATGTCATTGCCACCCGAGAGCCGCTACTGCTGGCCAATGGCGATGCCGCCTTCAGGGAAGAGCAGGGGCTCGCTGCACCGCAGCTCGACGGTGGCTGCGCGTCGCAGATTGCCGTGCCCATGTTCCTCAAAGAGGCGGTGGTGGGCACCATCCACGTGCTGAGCTACGACCCAGAGTATCACTACACCGGTGAGAACCTGGAGATGCTCCAGGCTCTGGCCAACCAGGTGAGCGTGACGATCCAGAACCTGCGGCAGCACCGCGAGGCAGAGGCGCTGAGCAATGCAACGCGCAGGCTGGCAGCCAAGCGCGGCGACGCCAACATTCTGGAGACCATCGTATTGGAGGCCCATCACCTCATCGATTCAGAATTCACCGGCCTGATCCTGCATGATGCCGATGGCAGCCTGCACAAGGCCCAACCAACAGAGCCGGCGTCGAGATACGCCGACTTTGAGGAGCCGCGCCAGGAGCGTGGCGTGACCCGCCACGTGGTGGACACGCGCCTGCCCGCCGTCATCACCGATACAACCGACGATCCTCTCGTCAAGGATGCCGTGCGCGAGCTGGGGATCCGGTCCATGCTGGCCATTCCCATGGTCTACGGAGACCGGGTGCTCGGCGTCCTCTATGCCCACACCTTCACGCAGCGCTACTTTGAGCGCCACGACGTGAACCTGTGGAGCGCCTTTGCCGCGCAGGCCGCCGCCGCGCTCCACGGCACGCTGCAGGAGGAGCGCAGGCTCGATGATGCCCGGCGCCTCGATGAGGTGCTGGCGGTCCTGGCAAAGAAGCAGGATCTTGGTGAGACGATGACCCAGGTGGCGACGGCTGCCAAGCGCCTCTTCAAGGCCGACACCTGCCACCTCTGCTACGTGAATCCCACCACCGGCCAGATCATGGACTGGACCTGGGCCGAGGGCGACCCGGAGCATTACCGCCACGATGCTGCTGCTCGTCCCGATGGCATGACCCACTATGTGCTGCGCACGGGCAAGCTCCTATTCCGCAGGGGGTGGTCTGGCGAGGACGACCTTCCGGCTCCCCACCCTGGACACCTGGCCAAAGGGCTGTGTGCGGTGGCCTCGCTGCCACTGGCCCACAACGGCAGGATCCTGGCCGTGCTGCACTGCAACTATATGAGGCCCCGGGCCCCCTTTGACGAGATGGACCGCACCATGTTCGAGGCCTTTAGCGCCCGCGCCGCCGCCGCCCTGGACCGCGCCCGCCGGGACGATCTGAGTCAGATCTGGCACGAACTGGACCGGGCCCTGACCACGTGCAGCGACCTGGACACCCTCTACCATCTCTTCACGGACCACGCGCTGCGGGCCCTTTCCGCCGACTTTGCCGTGTTCTACGCCTTTGACCCCACCGCGCCCCAGGGCGATTCCAGGATGGCGCCTGTGGAATGCACCCGCAGCGGCGACCTGAGAACCCCATGGCAGGACCCCAAGGGCGGGCTGGGCGGCGGCGTGCGCCGGGCAGTCGACGAGAGCCAGGATGGGCTGCTGATCGTCAATGACCTGGATAGCGAGCGCGGCATATTCGCCACTCGCCTGTCGGAGCGCGAGGGACTAAGGGCCTTTGTCGCCCTTCGCCTGGAGGTGATCCCCGAGGGCGACGCCACCCCCAGCCCCGCCGGCTTGCTCTTTCTGAACTACCGCAACTTCACAGCATTCGAGTCCGCCGACCTGCTGGAGCTGCAACTCGCGGGCCGGCGAGTGGCCATGAACATCATGCGCCTTCGCCTGTCGGCGACCACGCTCAGTCTCTTTGAGCAGCGCGACCGCCTGTTGCAGGCTGTTCTGGACATCTTTCAGGTGCGTCACGAGCGGCGCGCCAAGAAATGGATTGCGTTCCGGATAGCCGAGGCAGCCAGAGATGTGCTGGGCATTGACAGTTGCACCCTGGGCGAGTACGACGAGGCAAAGGGGGAATTCGTGGGCCGGGGGGCCGCGGGCCTCAGAGAGCCAGATGCTGACTGGACCTTTCCGCCAGAGTTCAAGACCTGGTTCCTGGATCGCCAAGAGCCCGCCTTCATCGGAGACGTACACCAAGACGCACGCACTCGGGACAGCAACTTTGTGAAGCGCGAGGGGATCGCCAGCGTCATTGTGTATCCCCTACGGGTGGAGGACGAGGCCATGGGACTGTTCTTTGCCTGCTATCGCAAGCAAAGAGAGATCACGCAGGAGGAGCGCGAAGGCTTGCGGCTTTTCGCCGAGCTAGCAGCGCTGGTGCTGCACGAATCGCGCCTCGGGGATGAGCTGCAGCGTACCCAGCGGAGGCTGCAGCGCCGCCTGCTCATCGACTCGCTGACATCGCTGGATGCCATCTGGAGGCACTCGGCTATCTCCACGGCTTCAGCTATCCGCAATCACGCCTTCGTCCTGCAGGAGCGCCTGAAACGTGCAGGCCAGCTGCCTGAAGCCATGAATGGGGTGAAGGATACGGTGGCCGAGATCGACAGTCTGGCCCGCAAGATGACCAAGCCTGGCAAGGGGGTGCCCCAGCCCTGGGAAGCGGAGGCCGCCCCTCTATCGCTCCGTGATTTGTTGCAGGAAGCCGGCAAGGGTGTGCAGCAGGCCGGCCTGCTCTATGGCAGTCCGCCTGTCGAGGTCAGCTTCCAGAGTGAAGCGAGCGGGGGCTGTTGGGTGCACGGCTACCGTGGGCGGCTGCTCTACGCCATACGGCTGGTGCTGGAGAATGCCTGCGGAGCCATGCCCGGCGGCGGCACCGTCGCGATCGGCTGCCGGCAGGTCGAGGGCTGGGTCGAGGTACGCATCCAGGATACGGGCGTGGGTGTCCCCCGGGAGCTCCAGCCCAAGCTCTTCCGCGAGTTGGTCAACAAGCGGGAAAGCGATACTGGCATGGGCGTCGGCAGCCTGCTAGCCGCGTCCATAGTCCAGGAGCACGAGGGCACCATCGAGCTGGAGAGGCCCGGGCCCGGGGACACGACGGTCCTGATCCGGCTACCGGTCGGCGGCGCAAACGACGCGACAGAGGCCCCCGCGCAGTCATGACGGCCGCGCGCCCGCTGTCAAGAGAGCAAGGCCATGGAGTGTAGGCTGCCTGGACGAACCCTTGAGTGTCCACAATGGAAGAGGAGGAAGAGATGGAACGGAATCTATTGGCTCGGGTACTGCTGGTAGACAATAGCGCCGACTACCGCCATTCGTTGCTGGGCTTGCTGGGTCTGGAGGATTATGCGGTGGAGGAAGCGGGAACGGTCACCGAGGCCAAGGAGAAGCTGCTGGCGGAAGACTATGATCTGGCCCTGGTCGACCTGAGGATGACCGACGACGAGGATGACTATGATTTCAGCGGGCTGGAGGTAGCCCGGCTTGCCTCCGAGCGAGGAATTCCCTGCATCGTGATCACCGCTTTCCCTTCGGTCCCGGCGACCCGCCTGGCCCTACGGTCTCGGGGTGTTGAGCCGCTGGCCGTCGACCTGATCCCCAAAGCGGACGGACCCCAGAGTATCCTCGATACCATCAAGCTTGTGCTGCAGAGGCACGAGGAACAGATCAGGACCAGGCTTCCAGGGCTGCGAGTTGATCTGGAGCGGGGCCTGGTCTGGCTCGACGGCGAGGAAATGGACCTGAGCCGCAACCAGTATGACCTGCTGGCCTACCTCTACGAGAAGGATGGCGCCGTATGCAGCCCCGAGGAGCTCCTGAAGGCAGTTTATGACGAGTACGTACCGCCCGAGCAGGCCAGCGCCGACAAGCGCCTCGAAAGCCTGGTGGATCGCCTCCGAAAAAAGATCGAAGTGGACCCGTCAGACCCCCGCCGCCTGATCACCGTCTACGCACGCGGATTCCGCCTCGATCCAGACTGAAAATAGAAGGCCCGCTATGACCTGAATCCGCCCCGCGGCGCCCCCATTCTCCCCCCGAAAAGGCCGCGAGGGGTGGTTCGCCTGTTTCAACCGAAAATCGGCCCCTGCCGTCGCTTTCAGCGGCAGGGGTCTTTTTGCGTGCCCATAGCCCGCGACGGGCGGTAGTTCCGTACCTCCGTCTCCTGTACCCTGTAAGCGTGGATCAGACAGAGCAACAGGAGGAAAGCACGAAAGGAGGTCGCCATGGAACTGACATTCTTCCGAGTCGCCGGGCTGCTGGTGAGCGGCGGACTGGGCGGTCAA
>JASFLR010000145.1:0-7218 GCA_050117995.1 Anaerolineae bacterium | reverse complement strand
CTGCGCAACTCCCTGAGTGCCGGACTGAGATTTGCGCCTGCAGAGGCTGAGCAAGCGCTCGAGCAGGCCGGGGTGGATCCTGGACGCCGGGCCGAGACCCTCAGCTTGCCAGAGTGGGCGAGGGTGACAAAAAACGTGCACGCCCTGGGGCGTGCAGTTCGGTAGGCGCCCCCAGCAGGATTCGAACCTGCGACCCACGGCTTAGAAGGCCGTTGCTCTGTCCACTGAGCTATAGGGGCTGGCGAGTCCCTGGCTATAGCCCGGAACTTCTACCAGAATTCTAGTCGATCTTCAGTAGCTTGTCAAACCCACCGCTGGTCACCCACCCGCGAAAAGCTTCCAGATCAGGCAGGACCACCGACGACAGGTGCCTGATCACCCAGTTGGCTGCCATGGGCGAGATGGTGACCACCGGCACGTTGGCCTCAAACGCTTTCCACATCTCCAGCGCGGTGCCCATACTGGCCTTGGGCAGGTAAGCCACCAACACGTCGGCTTGGGATGCCAGATTGGCCATTTCCAACAGCGTGGCTTTTGCCATCGCATCGTCATAGTCCACGCCGTTGGGGTGCAGTTCGTTGGGATCCAGCACCTCCACGTCAGTGAAATGGCCCGCCAGTGCCTCGGTGATCATCCGGCGGTAGTCCTGAGCATCGATGTAGCGGTCCATTCGCGAGCCCTGCATGATGCCGGCGATGAATACCTTCACGTTCAATCTCCTGTCTCTTGTTGATTCCGGCCCTCAAACAGGGCCAGCCACGCATCTATCTCGTCAGCAGGTGGAGGCGATTCCCGCCAGTCCGGCGCCGTCGCGCCAGGTCCGGCCAACTCTGCGGCAAACGCCTCGGCGCTCTGTACTCTGGCACCCAGCCCTTCCACTTTGTTGCTCAACTCCCGGTCCGATGTGACGACCAGCCACTCCCTGGGGTTGCGAAATCGCCGCACGCGATTGATGATCACCGTATCGGCATTGCTGCCGTGCGGGGCGAACACGATCTTGACCCCACCAAGCTGGCGTTGCCTGGGAAGGGCAAAAGCCCCGCCCGGGTCGAACACGACGGTGATCGCCTTCCCTGTGCGCGCCCGGTACGAACTCAGCAGACGGGCCAGCTTCTCCTCGTCGTCAGGGTCCTCGAAGGAGAGCGTCGGTAGCTGCCCGATCAGGTTGTGTCCATCAATCAGGATTGGCATGTGTTACTGGCGAATTGGATATGGTTGGACGATCCAATCTTCCTGGAAGTCTATCAAACGCTTACTTGGTTTCTCTGCAAGAATCCCCAGGCCCGTTGCCACGCGCGCCGCGTGTGCGTTGGGCTGCCTCTTTCACATCTTACGCTTCATCCGATAGCCGGTTCTCGAGGATCTGGCTGGGGGATAGGTCTGCCAATTGCAGGTAGAATCTTGCTGCATCGATCAGGGCCTCTGCCGGGAGCAGGCCGACCACTTCGCTGTGCGTCACCGTCAGGCCGTGGCGCGCTGCTTCGGAGCGGATCATCTCCAACACACGGTGTACCGGTGTGTGCTGGTAATCGGTGAGGTTCATCGATATCTGGGCCTGCCCTTCCACCAGCAGTCCCAACGCCTTGACGTGGCGCAGTCCTCCGCTCGAATGGCGTACCGCTCTGGCGATCGCCTGGGCTGGCTTGACGTCGTCAGAGTTGAGATACACATTGTAGGCAATGAGTGCAGGCCGGGCGCCGATGGCCGTTGCCCCTGCCGTGCCCAGTGCGGCCGGGCCGAAATCAGGGGCCCGGTCGCGATCCGTGCCGATCTCTTCCTTCAGGACCTCGTATTCGCCGCGCCGCACATCGGC
Source organism: Anaerolineae bacterium (assembly GCA_050117995.1). Lineage (GTDB taxonomy): Bacteria > Chloroflexota > Anaerolineae > JAAYZQ01 > JAAYZQ01 > JBFFCR01. Next base: position 5,405 of record JASFLR010000145.1, on the reverse strand, counting down.
AAGATTGCAGCGCTCAGGGCGCGTGGCGGCTGCCTCGTATAGATACACGGGGATGCCCAACTCGTCGCCCACCCGCTTGCCAAGCTGGCGCGCGAGCTCGACGCAATCCTCCATCTTCAGCCCCCGTATCGGCACAAAGGGCACTACGTCCGTGGACCCCATGCGCGGGTGCCCGCCTCTATGGTGGTTCATGTCGATCAGCTTGGCAGCCTGGGCTATGCCCTGGAATGCTGCTTCCACAACGGCCTCGGGCTCGCCGACCAGCGTCACCACCGAGCGGTTGTGATCCGGATCTGACTGGACGTCGAGTACCTGCGCGCCGGCACAGCCCGCCATGGCAGTCACGATTTGGTCGATCACCTTCTCGCGGCGACCTTCGCTAAAATTGGGCACGCACTCGACGATCTTCACGATACCTCTCCCCTCAAGTCCGTCTCTGTTGTCACGTTGATTCCATTGCGCTTTAGCAGTGCCGCCGTGACCCCATCGCCTGGCACCAGCTTGCCCTCGAATCTGCCCTCGTGTATACGGCCTGCCCCGCAGGAGGGACTGTCGGTCCTTAGGATCGCCCGCCCGATACCCAGCCGCTGTGCCAGGGCCAGCGCGGCCTCGGCCCCCTTGATGAACTGGGGAGTGACGTCGGTGCCATCGCTGCGCACCACGCGCGTCCGGCCCTCGAGCACCGCGCCTCCGTCCAGGCCGGCATCGGCCTTCTCGATCTCGGCTGGCAATCGCGGGGTTGGCAGGCCACCAGCTACCTCCGGGCAGATTGGGACGGCAAGGCCCTTGGTCACCACATCGTTTAGCTCTGGGACGGGGCAGCTCTCACCATCAAAGCGGCAGGCCACGCCAAGCAGGCAGGCACTGACCAGGTACAGTTCGGGCTGCGGCACCTCGCTATCTGCGGTCACGACGTCCATTCTAGCATCTTCAATAATAGCTGTCAACGCCGCCGGCAACGCTTGCCCGCCCTATCCTTTTGTGATAGAATAGCCCCCGTGCTGCCTACCTGACTGGCGTGACCGGGGGGCGGCAACTCTTTGATCGGCGGGCGAGATGCTCGATTCAGTCCCAATTCCCTTTCAGGCGATACTCTGGCCTCTGGCAGGTGGGGGGCTCTTGTTGGCCCTGCATCGCCTGTTGCCTGACTGGGTCCGCAGGCTGGCAGCCATGGCCGCAGCCCTTGTCTCACTGGGCATGCTCTGGTCCCTCAAGGCAGCGATCGGCCAGCGCGTGGAGATCCTGTGGGAGCCGCTCAATTTTTTCAGGATGAGTCTGGCCCTCGCACCCGATAGCCGCTCGCTGTTGATCGGCATTGCCTTGGCGGCTGCCGCTGCAGCCATGGCGCTCGGCATTCGGGCGCGTAGACCCCAGCGCTCCGTGTGGCATGGCTTGCTCCTGTTGGTGCTGGCTGGCTGTCTCGTGGTGATCCTGGCAGCCAATGTGCTGGCCCTGGCGGTGGGGAGCGCCCTGATCGATCTGGCATTGATCCTCCTCGTTGTGTGGCGCTCGGGCCGGGATGAGGCCCGTGGCGCATCATTGAGCCTGGTAGTCCCCGGAATTGCCTCCACCATGCTCATCTTCCTGAGCGCCCTGCAAATGGGGGCTGAGCTGGGCCATGGATCTCTGCTATCGAACGTCCAGTCCGATCGGGCCCTGGTCCTGATCGGTGTGGCGGGCGCTCTGCGGGCGCTCGTCTTTCCCTTCCATGCCAGAGTATTGCGCTGCCCTGAAACCATTGCCGCCCTGCTCCTGCCTTTAGGGGCTGGGGGTTATCTGCTGGCTCGCGTCCAGGCATTGTCACCGGCCCTATCTGCACATCCGTGGGCTATGGTCCTTGCCGTGCTTGGCTTGCTGGGGGGCGGGCTTCTGGCCTGGAGTGGCAGCACTCGCCTGGCAGAGCGAGCCGGCGAGAGTGCTTCCCCGGGCCGGTGGTGGACGGGCGTGCTGGCTTATCAGGCTGGGTATATGCTCGCCTTTGTGCTCCTGCTGCCCAATGGCACGCCCTGGCCCGTTGTAAGTATGGTGCTTGTCCTGGCAGTTCTGGCGATCTGGTGGGATGCCTACCTGGATCTGGAGGTGCCCAAGTCTGGTGGCCTGGCGCGATTCGTCGCGTCTCTCGGCCCCTGGTGGGAGGATCTTTGGTCCCGCACGGCAGAGCGGCTGCCAATTCCCTCCTGGTGGCAGGCCTCCGGGGCAGGCCGGATCGTAGCCCTCCTGCTGCCGGCGACGGCTTTGGCCTCTCTGGCCGGGATGCCTTTCACCCTCGGCGCTCGGGGGCGATGGCCCCATTATGCCGCCTGGCTGAAACAGGGCGATCCTTCTCTCCTCCTCATCCTGCTTGCGGACATGCTGCTGATGGCTGCACTGTGGGCTGCGGTGGGTTACTTCTGGCGGCAGAGCAGCGAATACCGGCCCCGACCGGCTGCCTTGATAGCCATGAGCGGGCTGACTGTCTCAACCGTGCTTGTCGGTCTTGCACCCGGAATTCTCGTTAGCGGACTGGGTCTGCAGGTTGCGGAAAGGGTCAATGTCTCGGCCTGGGGGTTGGGCCTGCTCTACTTGCTGCCCTGGCTGCTGGGTGTCTGGCTGGCCCGTATTAGGAGCATCCGGCGACGGCATCTCGAGCGCGTCTGGAGTGTGGTCAGCCTGAACTGGCTGTTTGGAGGCGCTGGCTGGTTGGGCCGGTATCTGGTGGATGCGGTATACTGGCTGAGCCGCGTGGGCGAGGGAGAGGCTTGGTGGGGCTGGGCGCTGATCATCCTGGCATTGGGCGTGATCCTGTTCACCATGCAGTGAGCCGCACCGGGCGGCGCCAGTTTCCTGATAGAGATAGCGTATGGGAATCTTTGCTGATACATTCGATTTCATTGCGGGGCTTCCGGCCATAGTCGGATTGATCCTCACTGCTGCAGCTATCTTTCTCACCTCCGATTGGCGGTTGTCGCTGACCTCATTGCTCGTCCAGTACGTCCTGGTGGGGCTAACCCTTACCCGTTTCGTCCAGGCAGAGCTGGCTGTCGTCAAGATTCTGGTCGGTGTCTTGATCGTCTCTATGCTCTTCCTCAGCGCTCGGCACGTCCGCGACGATGACGATGCCCAGGAGACCAGCGCGGACGATATGCAGTTCCTGGGTATGCATGTGGGATGGAGGGCTGGTCCTCTGGGCCTGCCGCTCAGGATATTGACCTTGATCATGGTTTTTGTCGCTGCCATCCACTTCTTCGATGACTATCGCACGCTCTTGCCTGTTTTGGATGCGGGGAGTGCAGCAGTGTCGGCCGATATCGCCTTTGTCTCCATGTGGCTTGCTGCCATGGGCTTGATGGGCCTGGTCATCAGCGGCGATCCGGTGCGGGTTGCGCCCGCAGTACTGACCACACTCACGGCCTTTGAACTTGTCTATGCCCTATTGGAGCCAGATCTGGCCGTTGTGGGCTTTGTGGCTGCGCTGATGCTGATGGCAGCACTGGCACTGGCCTATTTGATCACAGTCCGGGGTCTCAGGGAAAGAAGGGCCAGGGAGGCGTCTCGAGCCGAGGTGCTTCCTGCAGCCATGCCCGTTGCCATCGCGCGCGACGAGGAGGGAGGGCAAGGATGAATCCCCTGCCTGGCCCCATCCTGTTGCTCGTGATGCCCCTGCTTGCCGCAGGCGTCACCTACTTTGTTCGGCGGATAGCGCTCCTGGCAGCTTTCATTGCGTCGGCTACGGCCGGATTGGCCGCATTTCTTTGCTTGCGCCTTCCCCTCGACCGCTCTGCCTTTGTGCTGGGACAGGAGGTGGCCTTTGGCCGTCCCGTCGTGATCCTGGGGCAGACGCTGCAGCTCCACTCTGCAGGTCAGCTCTGGCTGGCGTTCATCTTTGCATTTGCCGTGCTCTTCTATCTCCTGGCCTGGCGCGTTTCCCAGGGCCGGTCCTTCTTCCCATTCAGCCTGGCGATCATTGCCCTCTATGTCCTGGTGATCCTGCTTGAATCGTTCTCGCTCCAGGTGCTGGTCTACGCCATCAGTGTCACGCTGGCGGTATTCATCGTCCAGGGTGGGCAGCTCGCCTCGGTGCGCGGGGCGCAGCGGTACCTGGTGGTTTCGCTTCTCGCTGTGCCGTTGCTCCTTGCCGCGGCCTGGCTCGTCGATCCTGCCGGGTCGTCGCTCCAGGACGCGGATGCACTGCGCCGGGTGCTGCTCCCGGCAGCGTTGGGGTTCGGTCTGTTGCTCGGCGCTTTCCCGTTTGGCACCTGGATGCCAGCCCTGGCAGCCGATACCTTGCCCATCGTCACGGCCTTTGTCTTCACCGCCGGACAGGCCATGGCGCTCTATCTCACCCTCGTGTTCTTGCAAGACAACCCGCTGATCATGGGCAACGGCATCACGCAGGACGTGATACAGCTTGCGGGCCTGGTCATGGCTGTCGCCGGTGGGGTCATGGCGGCGGTGCAGCGCGGCTTTGGGCGGCTGTTCGGCTACGCTGCCATGAGTGACATGGGCGTGCTATTGCTCGCCCTGGCGGCGGCTGGGAGCCAGAGCCTGACGCTGGTGTTGCTGCATCTGGTCAGCCGCGGCGTGATCGTCACCCTGGTGGCTGCGGCGCTGGCTATCTTGAGGCACCGCGCCACCACCGACAGCTTTGATGATCTGGAGGGGGTAGCGCGGCGGCTGCCCCTCGTCACCACGGGGCTGGTCCTTGGCACCCTCGCACTGGCAGGCTTTCCGCTGACCGCGGGGTTTCCCATCCGCTGGGCCGTCTATCGCGCCGTGTCCGGCGAGCAGGAGTTCTGGTTTTTCCTGCTCCTGGCTTCGTCCGCCGGGATCGTCATCGGGCTGCTGCGGGGCCTCAATGCCATGCTGGGCACGCGAGTGCGCGACGATGTGGCCCGCCAGCCGCGTCTTGCCTCGTTCCTCGTCCTGGCCCTTGCCATCCTGGTGATCGTGTTGGGCCTGGTGCCCCAGCTGTTCCTGGAGCCCGTCAGCAGGGCCGCCCAGGCGTTTGCGCTGTTCTAGATTCCCCTATCGGTCGTTGCGAGCCCTATTGAGGAGGCAGAAGCTGTGGACAAGACCTCTCGATTGCCTGGCTTTTATGATCTGACGGTTGAGGAGCGAGCGGCCCTCGTAGCCAAGTGGGCCGGGCTGGATGATGGCGAGCAGGCCGTCCTGTATGGCGCGGGTCTGGAGCTTGAGCGCGCTGACCAGATGATCGAGAATGTGGCGGGCACCCATGCCTTGCCATTGGGGATTGCGCCCAACTTTGCCATCAACGGCCGCGACTACCTCATCCCCATGGTCATCGAAGAGCCCTCGGTGGTGGCTGCCGCCAGCTACATGGCCCGCATCGTCCGCGAGGCTGGAGGCTTTCAGACCTCTTCTACCGAGCCGGTCATGATATCCCAGATGCAGGTCCTGGATCTGTC
>JASFLR010000144.1:0-7236 GCA_050117995.1 Anaerolineae bacterium | reverse complement strand
TGGGATTGCTGTTAGACGAGGCCGACCGGCGCATCGGTCCGGTGTTGCACGGGCCGATCGCGGCTGCGGCCCTGCCCGAAAAGCTGGACATACGCGACCAGGACCTGCTGAACGCAGTACGCTACCACTCGACGCTGCGCGCGGGGGCGAGCGTCCTGGAGAAGATTGTCTTTGTGGCTGACAAGATCGCCTATGACCCGAATTCATCTCACCGGGGCGAGTACGTGCCGGCGCTGAGGGCGGCGCCCTCGCTGGACGAGGCAGCGCTTGTCTACCTTGCCTTTCTGCGGGTCAACGTCTCGCAATATGGCGGGATCATGCACCCCAATGCCGCCGCGGCCTATAAAGAGCTGGCAGGACGGGTCGCACGATGAACACGAGCCTGCCGCAGGTCACCCGCGTCGTCAAGGTGATCGAAGAGAGCCCCAATGTCTGCACCCTCGTGCTCGATTTGCACCTGGAAGCAGAGCCGGGGCAGTTTGTCATGGCCTGGCTGCCGGGTCTGGATGAGAGGCCATTCAGCCTGGTCCGCGCCAGTCCTGTGACCCTGACTATTGCCCGCGTTGGCCCGTTTAGCGCTGCCCTCTGCGCCCTGGAGGTGGGCGACCGGCTATGGGTCAGGGGACCACTGGGACGGCCGTTTACCCTCTCGCCACGTGAGGCTCACCAGCCCCGGTCGCAGCTCCTGCTTATCGGGGGTGGCTATGGTGTGGCGCCCCTCCACTTCCTGGCGGAATGTGCCCGCTCGTCAGGATGGCCGGTGACCATGGTCATCGGTGCGCGGACTGCGGCGGATGTGATTTTCGTCAGGAGGTTCCAGGCATTGGGGGCACGGGTGACGGTCGCGACCGAGGATGGCTCGCTTGGGGAGCAAGGTATGGCGACAGATTCAGCAGCCGCTCTGCTACAGGATGCAGCCTATGAAGCCATCTATGCCTGCGGCCCGGAACCGATGCTGGAGGCGGTTGCACAGCTGGCCCGCAGTTGGGAGCTGCCGGCCCAATTGAGCTACGAACGAACGATGCGCTGTGGGTTCGGTGTATGCGGTTCGTGTGCCCGCGAAGGTTGGATGGTTTGTCGCGATGGGCCGGTGATGCACGTAGGCACCTGATCGCGCTGGGGAAGCTGTGTCCCTGCCGCCGTAATGTGCGCACGATGGTGATGTCTGCTATAATGGCTGTCACCTGAGCACGAGATCCTGAACATGGAGGTTCTGAGGATGAGATTTCCGCGCCAAAGTGGCATCTTGATGCATCCTACGTCGCTCCCAGGGCGATACGGGATCGGCGACCTCGGTGACGAGGCAATGCGGTTCGTCGATTTTCTGGCTGCAGCGGGCCAGGCCTACTGGCAAGTGCTCCCCCTGAGCCCCACTGGCTACGGTGATTCGCCCTACCAGGGCCTCTCGGCATTTGCCGGAAATCCGATGCTGATCAGCCCGGAGAAGCTGGTGGAGATGGAGCACCTCTGGGCAGCGGACCTGGAGGCCATGCCCCATTTCCCCAACGACCGGGTCGATTTCGGCCCGGTGATCCATCACAAGATGCGGTTGCTGGACCAGGCCTTTGCCAACTTTCGGGAGCGGGCGCCCGATGATCAGCGCGCGGCCTTTCGTGACTTTTGCGAGGCACAGGCCGCCTGGCTTGAGGATTTCGCCCTGTTCATGGCGCTGAAGGAAGCCCACGATCTGCGTCCCTGGCACGAATGGGAGGAAGGAGCTGCAAAGAGGGTGCCCGAGGCGCTGGCTCGCTGGCGAGAAGAGCTGGCCTACCAGATCGAGAGCCAGAAATACCGCCAGTGGCAGTTTTTTGAGCAATGGCTAGCGGTGAAAGCATACGCCAACGAGTGCGATATCCGTATCATTGGCGACATTCCCATCTTTGTGGCTCTGGACAGCACTGACGTGTGGGCATCGCCGCATCTCTTCCATTTTGACGACGACCTGCAGCCCACGGTGGTGTCTGGAGTGCCACCCGACTACTTCAGCGAGACCGGTCAGCTATGGGGACACCCGTTATACCGTTGGGAACTCATGGCCGAGGAGGGATATAGCTGGTGGATCGAACGTTTCCACATGGCCTTTACCCAGGTCGACGTGGTCCGTATCGATCACTTTCGGGGGTTCTACAACTATTGGGAGGTGCCGGCAGGGTCAAAGACGGCGGTCAAGGGACGCTGGCTTCGCGGCCCCGGAGCTGACATCTTCCACGCCGTGACCGACGCGCTGGGCAAGGTGGCAATCATTGCCGAGGACCTGGGCGATTTCGACGAAGAATCTCGGGCGGGAGTGGATGCTCTCCAGGAAGAGTTCGGCTACCCGGGGATGAAGGTGGTGCAGTTCGCCTTTGGGGCCGGCCCGGAAGATCCTTTCCTGCCACATAACTACAGCTCGCCCGACTGGGTGGTCTATACCGGCACCCACGACAACGATACCGTGCTGGGCTGGTACGAAGAGAGCTCGACCGAGCAGGAGCGGGACTATGCGCGCAAGTATCTGGGCACCGATGGCAGCGATATCGCCTGGGATATGATCCGGCTGGCCTGGGTCTCGACGGCGTGCACGGCGATGACGACAACTCAAGATCTGCTGGAATTGGGGCACTATGCGCGGATGAATACCCCGAGTACGCTCGGCCCGCCCAACTGGTGCTGGCGGCTGCTGCCCGGCATGCTGACGGACGATATCGCCGAACGCCTTCTGACGCTGACGGCGATCTATGGGCGGAGGCCGTGAGGATTGGCTCAGTGCCCCGGCGCTTTTTGCCAAAGGTGCGGGGTTGTGCTAGAATAGGTGTACTGGCCCCCGTAGCTCAGCGGATAGAGCGGCGGCCTCCGGAGCCGTGCGCGGGCGTTCGAGTCGCCCCGGGGGTACCAAAAGCCAGCCTGCCAGCCCGCATAAGCTTGGGCTGGCAGGTTGTTCTTATGTAAGGATCTGCTCCTCCCAGCTTGCTCCCATCGGCAGTCTTGTTCCGAATCCAGACTGAGTGGAAAACGAATGCCTCGGCCCAACAGGCAATCCCTTGTACAACACATCGGTCCGATCAGTGGGACGTGTCCTCAGCTCTCAAGGTTCTCCATGGTGAGAGGATGCGGATACGGATAGGGTTCGTACCCTGGCTTGGCCAGTCTCCCGTGGTATCGGACCCAAGGGGGCAATAGGCCACGAAGCCGTAGGTGTCAGCCGGTGATTTGGCACCTGCACCGGAATGGGGTATACTGTATAAACGAGCTGGGTTTGCCGGCATCCGCGTTTCTCGATATTGGTGTCACGGACGACACAAGAGGTAGAAAAAACGACACACGCAAAGGAGGCATTTTCTATGCGACCCGTCTATGCGGTATCAGGTGGGGTGAGCAAGTTCGCCAAAGCCCGCCCTGACAAGACCTTTCCTGCGTTGGTCAAAGAGGCATATGACTATGCTCTTGACGATCTTGGACTGACACACCGCCAGTTTCTGGAGATCGTGGATGGCTCCGTCGCCTCCTATTTCTCCGACCATTTCGCTCGCCAACTGATGGCAGCCATCATGGCCCAGGACTACCTTGGCCTATGTCCGAAGCCGAGCCACAGAGTCGAAGGAGGTGGCGCTACAGGCGGAATCTGCTTCCAGGAAGCATGGAAGGCCATCGCTTCGGGCTACATGGACGTTTGCCTGGCCTATGGCTTTGAGACGATGAGCCATGTGGCTACCTGGAAGGGCAACGAGTTCATCGCCCTGGCCTCGGATGTCAGTACGGACTATCCTGTGGGTGGTTTCTACTCGGGCTATTATGCCATGATGGTCACCCGCCACATGAAAGAGTTTGGCACCACGCCTGAGCAGATGGCTCATGTCTCGGTCAAGAACCACATGAACGCTTACCACAACCCCTACGCGCAAAAACGCCAGAAGCTCAGCATCGCCGATGTACGCAACGCGCCGATGGTTGCCTGGCCTTTGACCCGACTGGATATCTGTGTCATGTCCGATGGGGCGGCTGCCACCGTCCTATGCAGCGAGGAAGGTCTGGCCAAGTTGGAGAAGGCCAGTGGCCAGCGCATCCCGCGCGTCCGGGTAACCGGTATTGGCCGCGGCACCGATGCCATGCGCATGGCTGACCGGCCTCACCAGAGCTACGATGATTTCCTCAAGTACAACCTGTTGCCTAACGAAGATACCCCCGAGACACGCGCCTATTACCAGGATCTGTGGGATAGAGGCTTCCGCTATCCGGGCATTCACTCTTTCCGTGCCGGGCGGATGGGCTCCAAGGAGGCCTACAAGCACGCGGGCATTGCAGACCCCTTGGCTGAGATCGACTTTGTCGAACTACACGATGCCTACACCAGCTCCGAGATCCAGACCTACGAGGACATGGGGCTGTGCCGCTACGGCGAGGGAGGCGCTTTTGCCGCCAGCGGCAAGGCCTTTATGCCCAGCGTGGACTATGGGTTGGATCTGGCAGACAAGCCTGCGTGCCCGGTCAACCCTAGCGGCGGCTTGATCGCCTGTGGACATCCAGTGGGCGCAACGGGCCTAATGCAGGCGGTGTTTGCCATCTGGCAGTTGCAGCATACCATCGGCAAGCACTTTGAGGATGATACGCTGCAGGTGTCCAACGCCAAACGAGGTGCTATTCACAGTCATGCTGGTACCGGCACCTACGTCACCGTCAGCATACTGGAGAAGGAGGACTAGCATGGCCAAGCACAAGATGGAAGAAACCTTTGGCGGCTATGTGCTGCACAGCGTACCATTTCCTGCCGAGCTGGACGAGGCAGCTCTGGCGCGACTTAAGGAAATGTCGCCGATTCTGATCGAGCAGCCCTATAGCATTACCTATCTACATTCCTACGGCCAGGATTCACCCTGGTTTGCCGGCCTGAGTGCGGGGCACCTCCTGGCCAGTCGCGATCCTGAAACAGGCTATACCTATGGTACACCGCGCGGTCATGATATGTACACCGGTAATGAGACCGACTGGATCGAGATCCCGGCTGAGGGTGTGGTCCACGCATTCACTGTATGCCACTTTGGCAGCGAGGAGTTCTTACCGGAAACGCCATACGTGCTGGTCCAGGTCGAGTTCCCGGGGGTTGATACCCTCTTCCTGGCCCGCCTCATAGGTGTGGATCCTGCCGACGCCAGCACCGACTGGATTGGCATGAAGATCAAGGGCCGGTTCCGCAGATTGAGCAAGTTCAAGCCGACGGACCTGTACTTCTACCCTGCTGATTGATCGCGGCTGTTGCAGGTGGGGGGAGTCTTGCGAATGAGATTCTCTTTGTCTGGGCAGCCAGCACAGAACAGCAGGCATCCTCAGACATAGGTGCACAGTATGGTTCCTAGCAAATAGCTGGCCAATCTGGCCAGTTATTTGCTTTTGGGAACTGCCATGACCAGGGTTCTCCCTGCATAACGGTGGCTTGCTGTCACTTCTATTGTGGGAGTGCTACTTTGCTCGGAGAGTCGGTTCAAGCTGTCCACGCGTGTTTTGTCTCGTGTGCAGAAACTTGATATAGTGGGCGCTCCTTATCTGATCGAGGCCCGTCACAGGTGGCCTGAGTAGCTTGTCGAGGGGAAAGGAACTCTCACCTGGGGCAAGGGCTACCGCTGGTCGGACCTGTCCCTAACTTCCGAGGATGATCCAAACACCTCTATCATCACCGAGCACATGGGCGCCAAGCTCTGCAAACGCTACCGCGTCTATCGCCTGTGGCTCTAGAAAGGAACGCTCGTCCTCTCACGCTTGACTTTCTCTAATTATTTTGCTACAATTTTTGGGAAATTCTAGGGAGGTGCCGCCGGGTACTTGACAAAGGGAGGGAAAGGAACCATGAAGATCAATTTCGCTATGTGGGGCAAGGCCCTGCAGGGTGTGCCGCGCATCACCAAGGAGGAATGGGATGACCTGGATGTGGTCTCCCGCTGGCTCATTGCCACGCGTTCTATGGCACTGGTCCTATCCTTCATCTCGGCAACCATCGCCGGTCTGCTGGCGTTGCAGGCCGGTGAGTTCAATCTGTGGGTATGGCTTTTGCTGACGCTGGGATTGGTCATGGCCCATGGTACCAACAACCTGCTGAACGACTACACCGATTACTCGCGAGGGGTGGACAAGGGCAACTACTTTCGCGCCCAGTACGGACCGCAGCCTCTGGAGCATGGCCTGTTGACCAAGCGCCAGTTGTTGACCTATGCCGCCGTGACTGGCTTGATCGCCGTCGCGGCAGGCGCGGTGCTGGTGTGGTATAGGGGAGGGTCCACCCTGATCTTGATGGCGGTGGGCGCTTTTTTTGTGCTGTTCTATACCTTCCCCCTCAAGTATATTGGCCTGGGCGAGGCAGCGCTGTTGGTGATATGGGGCCCGCTCATGGTGGGTGGCGGGTACTATGTATTCACCGGGGATTGGAGCTGGAATGTAATCATTGCCGGCCTATCCTACTCTCTGGGGGTGACTGCTGCCCTGATGGGCAAGCACATCGACAAACTGGATGCCGATGCCGCCAAAGGGATCCGCACTCTGCCGGTTCTGCTGGGGGAGCGCCTGGCCCGATATGTGACGGTAGCCCTGATGGTGTTGCAGTATGTGCTGGTAGCGTACCTGGTGATCATCAGCTTCTTCTTGCCTGAGATGTTCTTCACGCCTTTGATGCTTGTTGTGTTCCTGTCCTTGCCCATGTTCTTCAAGGTGGTCCTGCCTATGTACCGCCATCCCAGGCCTGCAGAGCGACCGGAAGATTATCCTGCCGAAGCCTGGCCTCTTTGGTTCGTGGCTTCCGCCTTTACCTTCTCCCGGCGGTTCGGCATTCTGTTTCTGGGAGGGCTGATTCTCGACACTATCCTGCAACTGCTGATTCTGCCGCTCTTTTAGCGGGATACACATTGGCTAAACGCCTTTCTACTGGCACATAGTTTCCACTGACCGCGCTGCAGGCGGGGACGGAGGGTACAGGGTTCGATCCCTATAACCTCTTTCACTTTTCCCAGATGCTGCTTCGCTCTCCACTATGGCTCCATCTATGATTTTTTATATGATTTATATTTGACAAATGATGTAAAGTGTGGTACGATTGTCTCATATTCTAACGCTCGCTAAAGGCGGTTGTAGACACCACTACCGTGGCTAGAGCTCAGCGCGAGCAGCAAGGCGAAAGGAAGAACGCCATGAGAGAGATCTCGCGGGCAGAGCTGAAAGATAAACTCAGTGGGTGGAAGCGACCCAAATTGGTATTCACCCTGGGCGAATGGCAAT
>JASFLR010000143.1:0-7249 GCA_050117995.1 Anaerolineae bacterium | reverse complement strand
ATACTGGACAAACGCACTCGGTTACGGTATACTGATCGCGAGGATGGGGCAATCCCACAGCCATGGAAACGCATTCCCGGGTAAGGAGAAGTCCTGTTCCATGAAGGAAGGGGGTGATGGACCGGTAGCCAACCGTACGCTGTGCAGTTTCTCACGCAGTGCGACACTCAGAACCACCAAAGGAGGTAGCCCCCATGAAAGCAAGACTGTCTATGTTGCTCCTGTTAGCCGTTCTGGTCTTGGCCGTGCCGACGGCGGTCGCAGATAGAGCGCAACCGATTGGGGATCGGATCAGTGTCTTGTCTGGCCCTTCTACGTTCTCGGCGGGGGAACCGTTCCATATTGTGCATGGTTGGCTAAACGATCCAACCTGGGGCGTTCCACTCGGGCGTTTCGATTTCCAGCTTGAAGTCGACGACGTCTATTGGGACGAAGACTTTTTCATCACAGAGCGTGTATTTGACGAAGTCGGGCAAGTGTGGAAGATCCGGAGACTTTGGGTGTACAATTTCCCTGATGGGTTGCCAGCGGGCGAGGTCAAATTCATGGGGCATTGGTTGGCACCGTGCGAGGCTGCCAAAGACTACCATGGATATCTTGGAGATTGTGACAAGCGCAACGAGATCGTAGAGCCCTACGATGATCCTCCACTGTTGGTGATGTTCGAGGAATAGGCAGCGCGTGCTGATGGAGCCTGCCAGGAACGCCTGTGTGGCAACGACCGGACTGCCCCATCCGGCATGACGCGACGATTCGCTGCGCGCCCGTGAATCCTGCGCTAGAATAGCGCTCCCGACTGGCGGTCCTGATGCGGAATCTCAGATCAGGCAGGAAACTTTAGCTCCCCCGTGCGCCGCACGACAAGGTCAATTTGCTGCGCGGTGTGACAGCTAGCATCAGGTAGTTGATCAGGCTGGCGTCCCGGCCCTCAAGCCAACGAAGCGCAGAGCTCTTTGCCTGCTGCGGGGAACCGTGGTCCCGTAGCGCTTGCCAGAGAGAAGCCCAGACGGGCAGTCGCGACAGCGAGGGAGCCGGGGCTGCGAAGAGCTTCGCAATCACGTCATCAGGAAGGTTTCGAGGTAGATGACGTCCAGGGGTGATGTAGTGTCGTCGTGGCAGAACTGGATTGGACATGTCCTCCTCCCGGATGTAGGCCAGGTAGTCGAAGAACATTCTGATCGCCACCAGTCGCCGTTGGATGGTAGCTGATGCTCGCCCCAGTTCACGCTGCCAGTCAATGAACTGGTCGATGTGATGGATCGTGATGGTGGCTGGCAACTGCTTCACCCAGCGGAAGAAGATGTTCACATCGCTGCGATAGTGGATCGCAGTGCTTCTGCCTGGCTTGCGCCGCCGCCAGTAGCGCTCAAAGCCATCGATCTCCTCCTGGGGATACATTGGGTCACCTCCATGAGTTGACTGAGTTGCTCAGTATAGCTTATCGCTATCTGAGTCGCAATCACTCACTTCGGTGATCTGACTATCTCAGAAAGGAAAGGGGGTTAATGTAATGATCCTTGGCAATACTGCCTGTCCTGGCCGAGTACGCTCATCCCCTAGGCGATGAAGGTTATGGTGGTCCCTTGTGTGCATTCCAGCGGTGGTCCTGGCACCAGATTGGCTTTGTCGCGTCCGTACGGTACACCGAGGTCTGTCGAGCGAGTTCGCCCTGCTCGAAATATGATGATAGTGACAAAGAGACCCTTGTAGTACTTCACTCAAACTGCACTAATTGCCGGGCTTCACAGTGCCAAAACTTGACCTGAGGACTGCGTAGCAAGAGCCAGCATCGAATAACTGCGACTTTGCCACGGCATGACGGGTGGCTGGCTGTTCTTGAGGGGATCAGTCCATTGAGCGAGCACAAGCTTGCACCATGACTACCGCTGGCGCACGGATGAGAGACCAAGACATCCCTGTGCGCCCTCAAGGATGGGAGAGTATTCAACCGGGACAGCGTCTGGCCGAAGGTCAGGTGTTCAAAACCCACGATGCCTCTGGCGATGGCTCGGGAAAGAGAATGCTACCACCGACCTGCAACGGACGATAGGTTTCGGCCTGCACAGAGTCGGCACCGCCATCGTCGGCGACCGGTGGGGTCCTCTTTTGACCCCACCGGTCGCCTTGCGTCTGTATCTGCCCCTCCCCGAACCTGCCGGAAGAGGGAACCGCCACGCCGAGAGACTTTCCACTACCTCTCTTTATGGCTCCCTGCGCATGATCAGTGGCAACCAGATGTTATACGAGTACGGGCCCGGCGGGTTCACCTGCAGGACAGCCTCGGCCACATTGTCTCCAGGCCAGCCATCCAACGGCGCGGTGATGATCGCCGTGTTGGTGAGGACCAGCGCACTGGTCAGCGACGGACTCAGGATGGCGGTCACGGTGATGACCCCTCCCTCGCCGGGGCGCAGGTCCTCGACCTGCCAGGCAAAGGTCTCGCTCCCGGGCACTGGTGTGATGGTGGCACCCCGCGAGCTGTAGCCTGTGGCCTCGAGCTCGATGGGCAACGGGTCGCTGATCACCACGCCTTGAGCCACGAGGTTGCTCGTATTCGTGTAGATGAGGGTATAGGTGATCGCCGCCCCCGGGAGGGCCGTCTGCGGCACCACTGCCTTGGTAATCGCTAGGTCGGTCAGAAGCAGCGCCCCTTCCTCGACCTCCCAACGGTTCCCGTGCCCCGTCCACACGCCCGCGCCGACGAACTGGCCGTCAGGCTGTGTACCACCCGACGAGACGAATAGCTGGATGACGTCACCGGGCAGCGCCCCTTCGTCGACCTCGGTCGCTGGATCGTCCCGGTAGCAGGCCAAGAGCCCGTACTGCCCCGGTTCCCAGACCATGGTCGCGCCGCAGACGACGCCCTGGGGGTCGAGCGCCAGGATGATGGTGTCCGTCGGCACGGGTGTCTCATCGGGTAGTGTCAGCACGCCGTAGTAGTTCATCCACTCGTAGGTTGGCCGCACGCCCGCCAGCCATTCAGCATACTGCACCCCGGCTAGCCGCGCCCTGGCCGCCCGGGTGGCGGTGATCGGCAGGCTGTTGGTGACGCTCGTCGTGGGATAGGCGAAGGTCAGCGACTCCGTAGCACTGATCCAATAGCCGTAGCCGGGTGCCATGCCAGAGAGGGTGTTGAAGCTATCGTCGAGGTCAGGGTAGTACGATGTGGCGGTGCGGTCAAAGCCCAGCACCGCGCCGTATTGCCCAGTAATGCCCTCCAGCGCCGTCGTGAGAGCCAAGCGCTGCTGGGGCAGGTAGCCAACCAGGTTCCAGCCGGAGGCGAGGGACAGGGGCCGATCCTCGGGCAGGACCTCGCCGGTCATCCGCCAGGTCCCCGCCGACTCGTCGCCCAGTGTGGCGGTGGGCCAGGTCGTGGCAGTGATGGGCACCTGGACCCAGTAGCCGTGCAGGGCGTCGACCGTCTCGAGCGTACTCTCCCCCGGGCGATCGGGGTTGTAGGCCAGCAGCCCGCCATCATGGCCCAGGAGGGTGGTGTAGGGGCCGTCGATGCCACGCTGCACGACCTCGACATCGGTATTGCTCGGGTTCACCCGCGGCGAGATGAGGTTCCCACCGTAGTAGAGCGTTCTATCGCGTACCGGCAGGGAGAAGTGGGCGGTAGCTGGCGCGGCGCAGAGCGCGCCGTCGGGCAGGACGCCCCCCGCCCCGGACGTCACGCCGATGATATAGTCCTTGCCGTCGGCCGGTGCCCAGGAAATGCTCAGCGCCTGCGACTCACCCGGCGCCAGGGGGAGGGTAGAGGCCACATAGCCAATCCCGGCAGATCCCTCGTGGAATGCGACCGGGAGGCCGGCCGGCAGCGGGTCGGGCCCGGCGTTGGAGAGGACGACGGTCAGGGTGAGGGACAGGGGCCAGCCAGCGACCGGCTCCGCGGTCAGGCTCGTGATGACGGGGGTGGCATCAGTGCACGTGACCTCCACGGTGAAGGGACCCACCGAGGTCGTATTGCCTGCCAGGTCTTCGGCATCAACCCACAGGCTGTAGCGCCCCGGCACGAGGGCGGACAGGTCGAACCACCAGGCGCTGCCATCGCGTGCTGCGGCCAGACGCGTCAGATCGCCCCGCGCCGGCTGCAAGCGCACAGACACCTCCACGGAAGGTCCGCCGTCTTGGACCTCTCCGCTCAGGACAGTCAGGGTGCTGCTCAGGGGCACCTGGGCCAGGAACTGGTCCGCGACAAGGACCGGCGGCACGTTGTCGAACACCACCGGTATCGTCAGCGCCTGGGTGGCGGCGTTTCCGAGGCGGTCCGTCGCCCCGATCGCCAGCGTCTTCGTCACATAGTCCATGGCCCCGCCGGCGGTGATCCAGCCGGACCAACTGCTGGAAGCAGCGCCGGGGGTGATCAGGTCGGCGTCCTGGCAGGCCTCACCCTCCAGGCAGAGCGTCACATACGCTACCGCGTCGTTATCAGTGGCCTCGCCGAGCAGCCGCAGGCGGTTACCGCGCACCAGGCGGCTCGCCTGTGCGGTCTCCGCCTCGTCCAGGGTAATGGCGGGGGGCAGGGCATCCACCCCAACGATATGGGGAGCGCTCCAGGGGCTGATGTGGCCCAGGCGGTCGGTGACGCGCAGCCGGACGGAAAACTCGTCCCCATCGTCCGGCCGGACGCCCCCGTTCAGCTCTGTGGCATCCCAGGCGCAGGACCACTCGCCCGAGACGGAATCCGGTATCCCGCAAGCCAACGTGGAGACCAGGCCGGTAGGGGAAGTGATCTCGAGCTCGGCTTGGCGTAGTCCTGAGTCGTCGTGCGCAACGCCGCTCAGCCAGCCCTTCCCAGGACCGATCAGCCGGGCCGAACGGAACAGCCCCGTCTCATCGGGTGCCCCCGTGTCGATGCGGTAGATGGCAACTGCCCACTCCAGGGCCCGCCCCTCCGGCCCATTGGTGGCGGCGTACAGCCTGGCCAGCACCGCTGCGATGTCAAATGGCGACAGGCCATCGTCCACCGTCGCCTGGAAGGTGACACTTCCCTTCCCTCCGGGGGGGACGTCCCCCAGGTCGATGGCACCAACCGACGTCTCGATAGGCCCGTAGGCGGACAGGTCAATCCAGGCGCCGACCAGCGTGTGGCTCCCCTCATTCCGGTAGTGGATCTTGTAGCTGATCACCTGGCCGTCCGGCAAGGGAGGGGAAGTCGCGATCAGCATGCCAAAGTACTCTCTGATAGTCGGATCACTCAGAGCCTCGCCGGGCTCGTGCACCCAGAAGAGGCCGCGGGCCGCGCCGCTGGCGATGGCGGCAGGCACTGTGCTCTCGCCACTCATGTCAAGCCACGCGTCGTTGTGCTGCTCTGCCATCAGGTCGCCGTTCGTGCCGTTGGGGCACACCCCGTCGCCCAGGGCTGCCCAGCGGTAGGCGTGGAACAGGCGCATGGTGCTGTCAGGAAGCGCCAGCACCTGCCGAGTGTTGACCCGGCTGCTGTTGGCCGGGTTGGCCAGGGGCATGGTGGCCCAGATGCGAAGGCCGATGTCGGCCGTCGGCTCTTCGGCGGCATACGCAACCAGGCCCAGCGGCGAGCCGGCGCCGATGCCCAGCAGGTCGAACGGCAGGTACAGGTCGGTCTGGCCGCCGCTCCGCCCACCGTCAAAGCGGTATTGCTCGGAGGAGAGCGTCGCCTCGGCGGCCCACTGGCTGCCGTCCCAGTGCAGCAGGGTGGCCGCGGTCGTGTCCTGCACCCAAACCAGGGTGTCGGCCTCGAAGTCGTCGGGCAGGAGGATAAGCGTGCCGCTGATGACAGGGTGCGGGGCGAGCGTCGTTTCCGTGCCGCCGTCGGCGGTGTCGAGGTAGAGGAAGAGGTCGCCGTCGCCACTCCAGTTCGCCCCAGTCCATGTCAGGCGCAGTGCCTGGTCGTCCCAGGTGCCATATAGCCGCTGCTCCCTCCACCTGCCGCTGCTAGGCCCGCTGCTGATGCGCCGGTCAGCGCCCAGCAGGGTGCAGGACGACCCTGTGATATCACCCGCGGCCCCGGGAGAGATGGAGATATAATCTGGGGTGAGGGGGCTGTCGACGATCACGGAGCCGAAGGCCTGCCAGCGCGCGTTGCCATGGACGTCCCGGCTGGCGAGCCCGGTGGTGACCCGCTGCGCCTCACCGGAGGTCAAGGAGGCCACCCGCGGTCCGACCGGATCGTGCAGGCTGGTCTGGATCGTCGTGGTGTAGGCATCCTGGGTGCGCCAGGCCGCCAGGTAGGGTGCCAGGCCGCTGCCGTCGGAGGAGGCCGTCCATGCCAGCGCCAGGTCGGCCTGTGGCTGGCGGATGATGGCACCGGGTTGGACCGGCAGGCCGTCCGCGGTCAGGGTCAGAGTGACGGGAACAGGCGGCACGACGTCCAACGTCAGGATATCCTCGGTGGTGGTAGTCCGCTCAGCTTGTAGCGAGGCCGTGGCAACCGCGCTGGTGGTCACGCCATCAGGCAGGGGGCCGTCGGGCAGGAAGTAGGCATAGCTCCAGGTGCGGGTGAAGGGCCAGGTGGCCGTCGCTTCGGACAGGATCGCCTGTCCGGAGCTGTTCCCGATGGAGACGTTGACAGCCTCCACGGCACTGGTACCGGTGAAGAGGCCAGTGATCTCCAGGGCCGAGGGCGCGGTATATTGTGTGGCGGTGATCACAACCGGGTTGAAGGTTAGGGAAGGCTTGTGCGGCTGGCCGGCCGCGATCCATTCCTGTCCGAGATCCACCCAATCTGTCGGGAGCGAGGTCGTTGGGGCAGCCTGCGCAGCCAGGATCGCGTCGCAGGCGCCACCGGTGGTCAGGCCCACCGTGGTGCAGTTGCCGGCGCTGTCGCAAGCAGCAGCCTCCAGGGTCGGGCTCCCGATCAACTGGCAGTCGGCCCTCACGTCGTACAGCTTTTGCGTGCCAGCCGGCACAGCCGCCACGTACCAGGGCGATCGGAAGTAGTCGCGCGACGAGATGGCACAGGGCGAGGAGAAGCCGGTCTCCACCAGGTTATAGTCCTGGGCGACTGCCACATAGCGGTAGGTATTCGCACTGACCAGCTCGCGGCAGAGAGTGACGCGCGGCGGAAGATTGTCCGCCTCGCCACGCCACAGGAGTGACGCTGAGCCAACCGTCTCGGCATGTCCGGCCACATCCTGGCCCCGCATCTCCACCTGGTAGGAGCCCTCCAGACCGGCTGGCACGGTCGTGGTGCCTGCTCCAGCCGGCACGTCCACGGTCCAGCCCGTCTGCTCGACGCCGTCGCCGCTCTCCGTCAGGGTGGCCGCCT
>JASFLR010000142.1:0-7263 GCA_050117995.1 Anaerolineae bacterium | reverse complement strand
CTGGAGGAGGGATTGCAGCTGGGCCGGCGGATGACCCTGGTCTCGGCCCCGGCAGGGTTCGGCAAGACCACGCTGCTGAGTGACTGGCTCCGGCAGGTGGATAGACCGGTTGCCTGGCTCTCCCTAGACGACGGCGACAACGACCCAGCGCGATTCCTGACCTATCTGATCGCCGCGCTGCAAAAGATCGATCCGTCAATAGGGCTGTCGGCCCAGGCGACCTTGCAGGCTGCCCTTCCGCTGCCGATGGAGCCGCTGCTTACCACCCTGGTCAATGACATCGTCGCGACGTCGGAGCGATTTATCCTTGTCCTCGATGACTACCACGTGATCGAGACGTCCGCAATTCACAAGGCGGTATCTTTCCTGCTCGATCACATGCCGCCGCTCGATGAGGGCGCGCATCTCGTTTTCGCTACCCGTGCTGACCCACCCTTGCCCCTCGCCCGGCTGCGCGGGCGGGGGCAGTTGACCGAACTGCACGCGGCTGAGCTGCGTTTCACGTCCAGCGAAGCAGGGGCCTATTTCAACGGGGCAATGGCGTTGGACCTCTCGGTGGAGCACGTTGCAGCGCTGGAGCAGCGAACCGAGGGCTGGATCGTGGGCATGCAGTTGGCAGCCCTTGCTTTGCAAGGGACGATTTCACTGCAGGGGCATGAGAACGTCGCGGGCTTTATCCGGGCATTCAGTGGCAGCCAGCGCTACGTGCTCGATTATCTGACCGAAGAGGTCCTCGTCCGGCAGCCGCAAGAGATCCAGGAATTCCTGCTGCAGACGTCCATCCTCGACCGGCTGACCGGCCCGTTGTGCGACGCCGTGCGTTTTGGCGGAGCCAAAGCGCCAAGCACTTCTGCAGGAACTGCCGTGCGCTTGGGCGGAACCCAAACGCCAAGCAGTGCCCAGAGCACTGCTGTGCGTACCGGTGAGGCCGA
Source organism: Anaerolineae bacterium (assembly GCA_050117995.1). GTDB lineage: Bacteria > Chloroflexota > Anaerolineae > JAAYZQ01 > JAAYZQ01 > JBFFCR01. The sequence continues at coordinate 6,331 of JASFLR010000142.1, read as the reverse complement.
TACCGGGGCAGTTGCGAGCCAGGCGGTTCTTGAAGCCCTCGAAGCATCCAACCTGTTCCTCGTGCCGCTGGACGAGGAGAGGCGCTGGTATCGCTATCATCGTCTCTTTGCCGATATCCTGCGCCGACGATTGAAGCTGGAGCAGGCAGACCTGGTGCCTGAGCTCCACAGGCGGGCCAGCGAGTGGTACGAGCGAGAGGGGCTGATCGCCGAAGCGGTCAACCATGCCTTGACCTGCGGCGACCTCGAGCGGGCCGCGAACTTGATCGAGGAGGCGGGCTGGGCTACCTTTACGCGGGGTGAGATGACGACGATCCTGGGGTGGATCGCTGTCCTGCCCGAGGAAATCGTGCGGGCCAACCCCCAGCTGGGCGTATTGCACGCCTGGGCCATGGCCAAGTCAGGTGACCTGGAGGGTGCCGAGCGCGCCCTGCAGGAGCTCGACGGCGCCAGCGTACGCGGTGAGGTGACGGCCGTCCGCGCCTATGCCGCCGGTGTGCGCGGTAATATGGCTCAGGCGGTCGAGCTTTCGCAGCGAGCACTCGCCCTGCTGCGCGACGAGGACCTGGTCGTGCGGGCCATTGTCACCCAGAATCTGGGCGTAGCCTACCACTGGAGCGGCGACCCGGCGGCTGCCATCAAAGTCCTTTCGGAGGCGGTGTCCCTCAGCCGTGCCGCGGGCCAGGCGTTCCAGACACTCACGGCCCTGTCGATCCTTGGTCGCGCCTATGAGATGCAGGCGGCGCTGCACCGGGCGATGGAGACCTACCAGGAGGCGCTCCAACTGGGCACCGGCGCGGACAGGCGACCCGCGCCCTTTGCCTGCATGGCATACGTGGGGATGGCCAGTGTTCTCTGTGAGTGGAACGATCTGGAATCCGCCAACGAGTACGCTCTGGAGGGCGTCAGGCTGAGCGAGCTGGGCGGATTCGTCGCCTACCAAGTGTTCGGCTACGCGCTCCTGGCGCGGACCAGCGAGGCGCAGGGCGACCGCGACAGCGCACTGGAGTACATCGAGCAGGCAGAGCGGGTGGGGCAGGGGGGCAACTATGCCCTGGTGAAGAACCTGGCCACCGAGTTGCGGGTCCGGCTGTGGCTGGCGCAGGGCAACCTGGTGGCGGCGGCGCGGTGGGCCCAAGATCGCCAGCTTTCCCCGGCGGACGAACTCGACGCTGCGCGCGAGATCGAGCAGATGGCGGTGGTGCGATCGCTGCTCGCTCAGGACCGGGCCGATGCGGCGCTCGATCTGCTGGCGTCGCTGCTGGGGGCAGCGCAGGCGGCGGGACGGACGGCGCATGTGATCAAGGTCCGGGTGCTGCAGGCCCTGGCACTCCAGGCTGAGGGGGATGACGGCCGGGCGCTACCCGCACTGGAGCATGCCATGTCCCTGGCCGAGCCGGAAGGCTTCGTGCGCACCTTTGTCGACGAGGGCGAGCCGATGGCGCACTTGCTGCGCCGTGCGCTGACCGGAGGCACAAAGCGAGACTATACTGGCCGGTTGCTGGCAGCCTTTGGTGAGAGCCCCGAGGCCGCGTCGCCTGCAGCGCAAACGCTGGTCGAACCGTTGACCGAGCGTGAGATGGAGGTCCTGCATCTAATCGCAGCTGGCCTGTCAAACAGTGAGATTGCCGACGAGTTGGTCGTTGCGGTCAGTACGGTCAAGTCGCACATCAACCACATCTATGGAAAACTGGACGTAAGGAACCGCGTGCAGGCAATCGCCCGCGCCCAGACGTTGCAACTCCTGTAACCATCCTCTTCACCAGACCGCGGTTGCGCCAGGATAGCAGGCCCGTGGCCCCCGTTCAGAGGGCTCGGCGCGCGCGCCAACTACGAGAGATCATCCCCCGTTTCCACCCCCCCAATCCAACCTTCGGTTGATGACGGCCACCCTATGATCTGATAGGATCAAATCGTGGTTGGTGCAAGGATCGACGCCAAGAGGAGATGTGAACAATGAACTGGATTCGACGTATCCCGGCGAGCAAATGCGACCTTCTGGACTGGACGGCCCGACTGTCCAGCCTGATAGTCAATTGTGTGTTTCTACTCATCCTTGTTCTTGCCGTCACGAATGAAGACAAGCCGCAGGGCCCGGCCGTAGTTGTGCTGGTCCTGCTGGCGCTGACCATGCTGGCCTCATTCGCCGCGTGGCGCTCGAGAAGGATCGGTGGCGCTCTTGTGGTGGCTGGCGGCTTGTGCCTGGGGGTTGCCGCCTACTCGGCATCGCTGTCCTTTGGGCTCAGGTCCTCTGGCTTGCTCAGCATGTTCATCTATGGCGCTCCGTTTGTCTTGATGGGCATCCTGTTCTGGATATCTGGAGGGAGGCTGGCCGATGGCTCAGCGGTATAGGGCATTGGGATCGGTTGGGGTGGGGCGAGCGGGCAAGATGGCTGTGAGGTTGACCCGTCTGGCGCTCCTGGTCGTGGTGGTGACGATAGTGGTCGTCGCTTGCGGCCGCAGTTCATCCCCGCCGGGCGCGAGCAAGGCCATGGGCTCGGCTGAACGGGGTGGCTACCTCTTCCTGCGATGGCAGGAGGGGTTGGAGGTGATGATCTGGCATGACCTCACCGGCGAGGGCACTGGCCACAGCGCCGGATCTGCCACAGGCGGGCAGTACATCGAGCGCGGCTCTGCCAGTATCGCCGATGGGCGCGGGCTGACCTGGGAAGTGCAGACTGTGGACGGCACGACAGGAGAGATCCAGATCAGCGGGACCCGCTATGACCTGGCGGCCGGTAATGTGTTTCTTGTCACCACCAGGGAGGGCGCGACAGCCGTCAGGCAGCTGCAGCGAGACCTGTCGGCTGTTCCTCTGGATCACGACGGAATCCTCGCCTTTGCCAGGAACGACCCGGAGCTGTCAGCCTTTTTGGATGAGATCCCGCCAGCCACGCCCCCGGTCGCCACACCCACGCCCGAGCCGGCTGCGACGGTAGCTGCCACGCCAGTGCCGACGGCCACACCGCTTCCGCCCACCGACACACCGATGCCGGCGCCAACACGCACGCCTTCACCTGCCCCGGCCATCGAGCGCATCCTCTTTGCGCCGGGGGCCACGCAGACCACGATCGAGAGCTATTTGCCGGTCGACGGTCGCGCCCTCTATGTCATGGGCGTGGCAGCGGGCCAGTTTGTCGAGATGAACGCCACCGCCGGCGACACGGGCCAGGGGCTTCGCTTCTCAATCACAGGCGCCGATGGCGTGGTGGTCAAGCCGATGGGCGAGGCCCACAGCCGCACCGTCGTGCCCAGTACCCAGGACTACTACGTCGAGCTGCTGTCAGACGTGGGCGCTACCGACTACCGGCTGAGCGTGCTGATCCCGGTGCGGATCCGCTTTGAGACGGGAGCTACCTCGGCGACCGTCAGCGGCGGCCTGGAGGAAGGCCAGATGCGACACTATGTACTGCGCGCCCTGGCGGGCCAGCGGATGATCGTCGAGCCACATGCTACCACGGGCGAGGTGGGTCTGATCATTTCGGGGGCTGACGGCCAGGTGCTGCTGAGCGGACGCGTCGGACAGCCAGGTGGTGCGTTCGATGGCATTCTACCTGCAAGCCAGGACTACTTGATCGCCGTACAGGCAAAGGGCGGCATCGGCGCCGACTATACGCTGGATATCAACATACCCGCCGAGACAGGGTCAGATATCACCCTCGTCGGCACCGTCCTGGATCTTTCGCCCAGCGCTCGCATTATCAATTTGACGGAACCGGTGGACGGCTTTGGTGTCATCGCTCTGATGGAGGAGAGCAAGGTGGTCTCTGGTGATGGAGATGAGATCATGTTGCGTGACATAAGTCCAGGTACGAGGATCCAGGCATCCGGCCAGTCGGGCGCATCTGGCACGCTGATCGCAGATCGTGTGCTCGTGCTGGCAGACTGAACATGGGAGGAAAGTGTCATGGTTGCTGAGAAATCGAATTCGGCGGAAGGGAAATCGCTCGTTGTGTTCTTTGTCCTGGCCTATGGCCTGTCCTGGGCAGTGGAGATTCCTCTGGCCCTTCGGGCCCAGGGCTTGATCTCGGTGCCCATCCCATGGTCGCTGCACTACCTGTCGGCCTATGGCCCCTTGCTGGCGGCCATCATCGTGACCGGAATCACCAGTGGCCGGGCCGGCTTGCGGGAGCTTTTCGGGCGCGTGTTCAAGTGGCGCGTTCGGCCGGTGTGGTGGCTGGTGGCCCTCGCACCGCTAGTAGTGTATGCGCTGCTGGCTGCCGTGCTGAGGTTCATCCCGGGACAGGGGGCAAGCCTGGCCGCGTTGGGCCAGATCGACTTTCTGCCCAATCTGGGCGTCGGCGCTCTGCTGGTGTGGTTTCTGACCTTTGGCCTTGGCGAGGAGACCGGTTGGCGCGGATACGCCCTGCCCAGACTGCAGCGAGGCCGCAGCGCGTTCTCGGCCACGGTCATCCTCTGGGTCTTCTGGGCGCTCTGGCACCTGCCGCTCTTTTTCTACCTGTACGATGCCACCATCATCGTGGGATTTCTCCTGGGGCTGCTGTCCGGAGCCATCGTCTTCACCTGGCTGTACAACAGCACCGGTGGCAGTGTTCTGCTGCTTGCCGTGTGGCACGCTGCCTTCAACTTCGTAACCGGCTGTGTGGCCTGCAAGACTGGGGTCGCGGCAGCGGTGGTTAGCACGCTGGTCATGGTCTGGGCAGTAGGGGTTGTGGTCTTGGTCTGGTTCAAGCCGGTCACAATCTTGCATGCCGGCAAACACGCGAATTAAGGAGTTGAACCATGAATGTGTTGGTTGCTGGCTCGACTGGCTACCTGGGACGCTTTGTCGTCCGCGAATTCAAGAGACGCGGCTACTGGGTCCGCGCCCTGGCGCGAAATCCAGATAGATTCGCCGAGCCCGGGCCGTTTCTGGCCCCCGCGGTGCGGGACCAGATCGATGATCTCTTCGTTGGCCAGGTCACCCAGCCGGAGACGCTCGCGGGCCTTTGTGAGGGCATCGATGTTGTCTTCTCGTCGGTTGGGCTGACCCGCCAGAAGGACGGGCTCACTTTTCAGGACGTGGACTACCAGGGCAACAAGAATATCCTGGACCGCGCCCTGCAAGCATCGGTGACCAAGTTCGTCTACGTCTCCGTCTACAACGCCCAGTTGATGGAGCAGCTGGCCATCGTCAAGGCCCACGAGGACTTTGTGCGTGCCTTGCAGTCCAGCGGTCTGCCGCATACCGTCCTCCGGCCTACCGGCTACTTTTCCGACATCGGCGAGTACTTTCAGATGGCCCAATCGGGTCGGGCCTACCTGATCGGGGACGGCAAGAGACGTCTGAACCCGATCCACGGCGCCGACCTGGCCCACGTCTGCGCCGAGGTCCTCACCAGCGGCGAAGCCGAGGTGCCCGCTGGGGGACCGGTAGTCTACAGGCAGAATGAGATCGCTGAGCTAGCCTTCTCGATCCTGAGCAAACCACCCCGGATCACCCACATTCCGTTCGGGTTGGCCCGCGCGGGGATCGGAGTCCTGCGGCTGTTCAATCGCCACGCCGCCGACCTGTTAGACTTTTTTGCCACAGCGGGCCGGTTCGAAAACGTGGCTCCCAAGTTCGGGACACACACCTTGGACGAGTACTTTCGGGAACTGGGTTGACCAACCCGTTGGCCTTGGAGAAAGAGGGCGGAGAATGCATGCCTATCTGATTGAAATGCTGGCATGTCCGGCATGTCATGGCGCACTGGAGTGGGAGATATCGCAGCGCACAGTGGACCGGATTGAGCGAGCGGAGGCGCGTTGCCAGAAATGCGCGGAGATCTATCCAGTACGCGATGGAATCGGGGTGTTTCTGACGCCAGACCTGCCACGCAATGACCTGTGGCAGCAGCTTGAGAGCCATCTAGCCAGATACCTGCGTGAGCACGCAGAGGTGGAGCGGCGGCTGATGGACTCGCCGGTGGATGACCTCTCGCCAGCAGACTTGTTCTACCGTTCGCTGGTCCTGGAAGAACGCGGGGAGTACAAAGCGGCCAGGGCAATGGAAGAACGGGCGAACCGGGGAATATACACGGCCGAATATCTGGCCTGCTGGGAGAGCCAGCGTGACTTTGTGATCGCACGGCTGTCTGAAGCGAACGGGCCCATCGTTGACCTGGCCTCGGGACGCTGCTACCTGGTCGAACACATGGCGCGGAGGCTGGAGCGCCCAGTCGTAGCCACGGACTATAGCCCCGGTGTGCTGCAGCAGGCGCAGCGGATGCTCGAAGCGTTCGGGCTGTACGAGCAGATCAGCTTGCTGGCCTTTGACGTGCGGCGCACGCCGTTCAGGGATGGTGCAGTAGGCACACTGACGACGAACGTGGGGCTTCCGAATGTACGG
>JASFLR010000141.1:0-7273 GCA_050117995.1 Anaerolineae bacterium | reverse complement strand
TGAGGCAAACGCAAGAGGGAACATCGCGGTTTCGGGATGTGAATACCGTGTTCCTTGGCTGGGCAGGGCTGGCCCTGGCCCTCGTGGGAGCGGTGCGCTACCGGAGCAAGGTTGCTGCCTGGATCACCAGTTTCGCTGTCTTTACCATCTTTAGTTTGGGCCCCCTGCTACAGATCAACGGCCGTTCCACATTTGACCTGGATGGTCTGCTGGTCAATGTGCCGCTGCCCTTTATCATTCTGCACTATATTCCCGTCGTTAGTGCCAACCGCGTCCCCAACCGGTTTAGCGTCGTGTTGATGCTGTCGCTGGCCGTCCTGGCCGGGTTCGGGGCGTACTGGCTACTGGCAATGATGGCCCGCAACAAGAACCGGTTGGGCGTCATCTTGTCCTCGGCCTGCACGCTGCTCCTGGCTGCGTTTATCATATTTGAACATTGGTCGGTCCCACTGCCGCTGACTGATGCGACCATCCCACCGGTGTACCGGCAGGTGGCAGACGAGCCCGGCGACTTTGCCATCCTCCAACTGCCTATGGGCTGGCGCAACAGCTTTGGTGTGCAGGGGGCAGAGAGCACGCAGACGCAATACTACCAGACGTACCACAACAAGCGGCTGCTCTCGGGCAATATCTCGCGCAATCCGGCATTCAAGTTCGACTACTTCCAGCAGATCCCAATCCTTGATTCGCTGATCGCCATCGAGACCTACCAATACGAGGAGGTCGATGACGAGCGCCGCGCCGCCGATCGGGCCACGGCCGGAGAGTTTGTGAACTTTTACGACATTCGCTATGTGGTCGCAGCGCCCGGGGTGCCCGGGAGGCCACCATACGTGGATACTCGCGAGGAAGCCCTGGCGTACGTGGAAGAGGTGCTGCCTGTGGAGGAGATACCGGGCCAGGAGGATGGCTGGCACCTCTACCGGGTGGAGCAGTCGCCGCTGGCGCCTGTCTTTGCCGTGGATCTGGGTTCGGACGAGCCGAGGACGGCGATGGCCCTGGGCGAGGGATGGAGCGGCAACGAGGAGATCCAGGGGGCAACGGCAAACTGGGCCGAAGCCCAGGATGCACGGATCTTTTTGCCATCCACAGAAGGGGCGGACTATAGGCTGACGGTGACCGCCCTGCCTTTTGAGTATCCGGGAGCAGATCAGCAGCGGGTGAGCCTGGAGGTCAACGGGCAGCGGCTGGATCCGGTGGTCATGAGATCGGGCTGGAACACCTATAGCTGGGATGTTCCGGCAGAGGCAATCCGCTCTCGGCTAAATGACGTCCGTTTCCGGTTTGACCGCCTGGATGCGCCGGCCGAGGTGCTGCCCGGCAACGGAGCGATTGGGATGACAGGACTTCAGTCCCCGGTGGCAATTGAGGTGAACAGTGGCGGCCCAGCTGGCTTTGCCTTTATTGCCGTGGGCAGCGGGGATGATGCTGAGGATGGCTCGGTGCACAGCCCCGGCTACAACGTCGCCGTGATCCACCCCCAGAGCGGCAAGTTGCTCGATCTGCAGGGTTTCGATACGACCCCCAGTGGTGGCGAGTCGAATGCGGTTGCGCTCGCTGAGATGATAGACGCAGTGCCAGATGGCCGGATCGTGGCAGTTGCCCTGCAGGGAGATGGCGCGGCTCATTTGACGGAGGATGCCGTGCGGGCGCTGTCCCAGATCGGGGGGCAGGCCGACCTCAGGGGGACCACGGGCTGGTCGCATGCTCTCATTGGTGTCAAGGGGGCAGCACCGGGCACTGCACTCGAGGCAGCCGGGCCGGACCAGGGTTGGCTGCGTGCGGCGCCAGACCGGCGTACGCTGGCTATCGCCGTGGACCTCATCCTGTGGGAGAGGGTGGAGTAGCAGCCCGATGGATGACGCTCCTCGGCGCGCGCTCTTGGATCTGCTGATCGCTGCTCTCCTGGGCGGGGCCGCATTTGCCCTGTACGCCGTTACCCTTGCGCCGACAGTGCTGGCGGGCGACGGCGGCGAATTCCAGTTCGTGCCGTATATGCTGGGTGTGGCCCACCCCACGGGCTATCCTCTCTACACCCTACTCGGCTGGCTCTGGTCTCATCTCCTGCCGCTTGGAGATGTGGCCTGCCGGATGAACCTCTTTTCCGCGTTCTGGGCATCGTTGGCGGTGGCGCTATTGTATCCGGTCATCCGCTCTCTACTGCGGCAGGTGTTCCCGGCGCTTCTGCCATCGATCCGGCGCCTGATCGCTGTGGTGGCAGCCGCCACCTTTGCTGTGACCCCCACGCTTTGGTCCCAGGCGGTCATCGCCGAGGTCTACGGGCTTCACATATTCCTCGTGATCATGATATTTTACCTGCTGTTGAGATGGGCAGAGGCAGGGCAGTCCCGGTATCTGCTGCTGTCCGCGCTGGTTTTTGGTCTTGGCTTGACGCACCATAGCACGACGGTGCTACTGGCTCCTGCTATTCTGGCCTATGTCCTGATCGTCGATAGGCGGGTGTTCCTCGATTGGCGGTTGTTGCTCAAGTGCCTGCTGCTGGTCCTCGTGCCATTGGTTCTTTACCTGTACATCCCCCTGCGCGCTCCCCATACGCCATACCTCCGTCTGCCCTTGACGGAGGGCCGCGATCTGGTGCTGTACGAAAACACGCTTCCGGATCTAGTGGACTTTGTGATGGGTGGTCCGTTTAGTGGCTCGGTCGATTTTTCGGTAGACCTGGGCGAGCGACTGACCATGACCTGGGATCTCCTGCGCAATGAAGTAGGCTGGATTGGCGCAATCGTGGCGCTGATAGGGTTGGTGGCGCTGGCAGCCGGCGTGCCGGTGGCTGGCTCGGGGGAGGATCTGAAGGCACAGAGAGTGCGGCGTCGTCGCCTGGCTGTGTTAGCACTCACCGGTCTGGCCTATGCTGTGTTAGTGGCATTCAATCTGGTGTACACCATCGGCGACATCTATGTCATGTACATCTCGTCCTATCTGATGCTCGTCTTGTGGATGGCAGTTACTGCGGGGATGGTGGCGTTGTTGGTGAGGAGGAGAAGCAGGGTTGCAGGTGTCGGGGTTGTTCTGCTTTTCCTCGCTTTGCCTGCCTGGTTGCTGCTCGCCAATTTCACCGCGCTGGATCAGAGCGATAGCACGGCGGCCCGCGATCAATGGGAAAAGCTTCTCGCCGAGCCCCTACCCGCCGAGGCGATCCTGATCAGCAACGATCGCAACGAGATCATGCCCATGTGGTACTTTCAGTATGTGGACGGCGTGCGATCCGATCTGCTTGGGCTCTATCCTCTCGTCACGCCCGACTATCCAACGGTAGGGCATGTCCTCGATCTGGCGCTCAGCACTGGCAGACCGGTCTACCTGATCAAGGAGATGCCCGGGATCGAGATCAAGGTGGACACAGAGCCAGAAGGAGGGGTATGGCGCGTCCTAGGTCCCGCTGCAGGTGCGGAGCCCGCGTTCCCGCTCGACGCAGCCCTGGATGATGCTGTCGCCCTGGTGGGGTACGATAGCTCGGCGGACGCATCCCTTTCCGGGGATACGATGCGGATCAGTCTGTACTGGGAGGCGCTGCATCCCCTCGATACGGTGTACCATTCCTATGTGCACTTGCGGGATGACAACGGCGAGACGGTTGCCCAGAGTGACCAGCAGCCAGGTGGCGTCTACTATCCAACTACGCTGTGGCGGCCCGGCGAGCGCCTGCGGGATGACCATCTGTTACAGACACCAGCAGATGCCCCTGCCGGTATCTACCACATCGTGGCTGGTATGTACGCGTTCTCTGCTGACGGTGCCCTACAGCCTCTGGGCGAGCCGGTAGTTGCTGGCCTGGTGGAATTGGGCGCCAGTACGCCAGTCAAGTTTAGGGTCGCCGCCCTGCCCGACCTCTTGCCCAATTTCCCCTAGACGCTAGTCGAGGTCCTGAAGTACCATCTCCGCACGGTTCCGGTAGTAGCCGTCCGTGTCTAGGTCGACGGCCCGCTGTAAATGGCGACGGGCCAGTTCACGCTGGCTCAGGGTGGCATATAGACTACCCAGGTGATAGTGGGCGCTGACCAGATCTGGGTCCCGATCCAGCGCCTGGCGCAGCGCCAACAGGCCCTGGTCCTGCTGGCCTGAGAGATGATAGGCCCACCCGAGCAGGTCATAGGCGCGAGCATCCTCGGGAATCACTGCGACGAGCGCCTGGGCCGCAGGCAGGCCGCCTTCCTGGACGCTATAGAGGTGATCCAGGTAAAAGTGGACGAGCATGAACTGAAAGTCCACATCGTCCGACGCCGAGTCAGCGGCGCCCTTGTACCATTCCTCGGCGGCAGGATAATCGCCCTGGTCAGCCAAGGTAGCGGCCAACTCGGCGCGCAGGGCGGCATTCTCCGGATCTTGCAGCAATGCCTGCCACAGGGCGTTCTGTGCTTTCTGCAGACTCCCTACGAGTCGATGGTGGGTGCCCAGGAAATAGCGCACGAGGGCTGAGGTCTCGTCGAGCTCCAGGGCTTGCTCCAGCAGATCCAGTGCAGCGACCGTCTCACCCTGCTGGTCCAGGGTGTGCGCCAGATAGGCGAGTGGCTCAGCATCACCAGGTGCGAGAGAGACTGCTCGCTCGAGGTGATAGCGGGCCAGAGAAAGCTCGCCGCGCTGCAGGAATGCGTTACCCAAGAGCAGCGCCTGTCGCGCTGGGCTCGGCTCGGCGCTGACAACCTGGAGCACCGCCAGCATGTCCTCGTCTCCTGCCTCTGTGAAGGCGGCCTTGGCGAGTTCTGGTTGCTCGCCGAGTAGGATGCGGCCCAGCAGGGCATGGGCGGTGGCGTCGTCTGGAGGAGAGGGGTGGGGCCTGAGGGCCCGGTTTAGATAGTCCTGGGCCTGTTGAAACTGACCCACGGCGATGCTGGCTCGCCCAAGGGCAACATAGACCCGAGGGTCCTCCGGATCCAAGGCTTCAGCGCGCAGCCACTGACTGATGGCCGACGCCCAGTCGCCCTTACCTGCACGGCTCTGGCCCAGCCCCAAGACCGCTTCTATTCCTGCTCCCCGGATCTCGGCCTCGAGAAACGCTCGTGTTGCCGGGACGAACCGGTGCTGGGTGAGGAAGACCTGGCCCATCCTGAGCCAGGGCAACGGCGAGTCCGGATCCTGGTCTGATGCCTGCTGGTAAGATTGGATGGCGGCACCGTACTCGCGCGAGGCGCGGAGAGTTTCTGCCTGCTGCATGGCTGTCGTGAATGCCCGGGGATAGGGCGTGAGGCCCAGTAACAGGATCGCTACCGCCAACAGCATCAGTTGGAGTCTGGCTCGCCAGAGTATCATCTAGCTCCTCATTGGTTGGCCGAGCGCGAGACCGAGCTGTATTGGCCAGCGAATGCGAAGGCTTTGGAGTCCCATATTCCGGCGCAACTCTCACTCGTGTCGCTCGTACCCGGGCTGGCCGAATTGTATCATAGATTATCTTCAGGGGCAACGGGCCGTAAGCGGGTGCCCGCGTGATTTCTTTTGTGATTCTGCGCCGTTGTGCTAAAATGGGCGGGTTTCGATTCCCAGGTAATTCGGACCGGAAACGGGTGTTCTACGGCTGCAGTAGAACATTTGCGCGAAGGGGCGGGCCGGGGTATAATAGGAGCGGAGTGTAACCATAAGATGGCGAAAAGAAGCACGCGCAAGAAAACTGGCGGGGGACTGGATCTGAGTGGGTCCCTGCGCCCCGAGGTCATTGGCATCCTGTTCCTGCTGGTGGCATTGCTGACACTGCTGAGCCTGATCCCCGTGGAGCGGGGCGTGTTGATGCAGCAGTGGATCGATCTGCTGCGGCTGGGATTCGGCTGGGGCGTGTGGCTGATGCCGCTATGCTTTGTAGGCCTGGGGCTGTGGCTGATCTTCCGGGGCTTGGGCCGTGAACTTGGTGTGGAGCGCGAGCGGCCTGCCGGTGCTGTTGTCCTCTTTTTGCTGCTGCTCGCCCTGGTCCACCTTGTTGTCGGTGGCGATGATCCGCAAGCTCTGGCTGCTCAAGGGGACGGAGGCGGGTATCTGGGATATGCGCTGAGCAACCTGCTCGTGTCAGCGCTTGGCACTCCCGCCACCGTGTTGGTGTTGTTGACGCTGGTGCTCATCAGCTTGATGATGATCTTTGGCATCTGGTTGGATGATGTCTGGTTCGCGCTCAAGAGGGCCGTCGAGTCGCTGCCGAGTCGGGAGCGTTTGCTGAGCGGCAAGCTCCTTTCCCGCGAAAGGCTCCTGCCGCGACGCCAGCCGCTGCCACTGGAGACAGCACAGCCAGAATCACAGGTCGCACAGACTGCTCAGACGCCGACGCACCCCCAGGGAAGCATCTTCCCGCGCATCATCGGGGGCCAGCAGACCTGGCATCTGCCGCCCATCAATGAGATTTTGGAGAACGCCACGGAGCAAGAACTCAGCCAATCCGAGATCCGGGAGCGGGTGAGTATCATCGAGGAGACACTCTCGAGCTTTGGCGTGCCGGCCAAGGTTGTTGAGGTGAACCAGGGTCCGACTGTAACCCAATTTGGTGTTGAGCCGGGATATCTCGAACGGAGGGCAAGCGGGGGGCGTGTCAGGCGGGCCAAGATCAAGGTCAGCAAGATCGCAAGCCTGGCAAACGATCTGTCCCTGGCGCTGGCGGCATCGCCCATCCGGATCGAGGCTCCCGTGCCGGGCCGCTCAGTTGTCGGCATCGAAGTGCCCAACTCGGAGATCTCACTGGTGGCCTTGCGCACAGTGCTGGAGAGCGACACTTTTCGCAAGATCAAGGGGCCGCTACCCATTGCCCTGGGACAGGACGTGGCGGGCAATCCTATCGCCCTGGACCTGGCATATATGCCGCATTTGCTTATTGCTGGTGCAACTGGCTCTGGCAAGAGCGTCTGTGTGAACTCGATCATATCGTCGCTGCTCTGCACCAGGACGCCGGCAGAAGTGCAGTTTATCATGATCGATCCCAAGATGGTCGAATTGACGACGTACAACGGCATTCCTCACTTGCGGGCGCCGGTAGTGATCGAATTGGAGCGGGTAGTTGGCGTGCTGAGCTGGGCCACGCGAGAGATGGACGAGCGCTACAAGATGTTCAACAAGGCACGGGCACGGAATGTGGCTGCTTATAACCAAGCCCTGCTGGCAAAGGGCGAGAAGCCATTGCCCTACGTGGTCATCGTCATTGACGAATTGGCGGACTTGATGATGGTGGCTCCGGACGAGGTGGAGCGCTCTGTCTGTCGCATTGCCCAGATGGCGCGTGCGACAGGCATACACCTGGTCATCGCAACCCAGCGGCCAAGTGTGGATGTGGTGACGGGTTTGA
>JASFLR010000140.1:0-7293 GCA_050117995.1 Anaerolineae bacterium | reverse complement strand
CCATGCCCTTGACCCACTCGGGCAGGATCGTGCCCGGGCCGGGCTTGCTGGCAGCGATACACAGGTCGGCCCCACGCATGGCCTCAGCCGGGCCTCCGCGCCGCTCGGCCGCATTGCTGTTCTGGCAGATGCGCCACTTGTCCACAAACTCGATCTTGCGCCGCGCGATATCCTCCCGGTCGGGATGCAGGATGCCACGGCTGTCAGAGGCGATGATATTGCCAAAGGGCACGCCGCTGGCCAGCAGCAGGCGCAGCGTGGCGACGTTGGCTGCCCCGGTACCGATCACGGCGACCTTGGCATCCTCCACGCGCTTGCCGACGACCTTGAGCGCGTTGAGCACCCCTGCCAGGATCACGGTGGCTGTTCCCTGCTGGTCGTCGTGCCACACCGGGATTCTGATCTCGGGGTCGCTGCGCAGCATATCCAGCACGCGGAAGCACTTTGGCTGCGAAATATCCTCCAGGTTGATGCCGCCAAAGGACGGCTGTATCCACTTGACCGCCAGGATAATGCGGTAAGGATCCTTGGTGTCCAGGCAGATCGGTACCGCATCCACGCCGCCCAGGTACTTGAAGATCAGCGCCTTGCCCTCCATCACCGGCAACCCGGCCGTCGCACCGATGTCGCCCAGCCCCAGCACACGCGTGCCGTCGGACACGACAGCGATGGTGTTGCCCTTGTTGGTGTGTTCGTATGCCAGCTCCTCGTCCTCATGGATCGCCCGGCACGATGCGGCCACACCCGGCGTGTACCAGATGGCAAAATCACTCAGCCCGCGGACCGGGCACTTGGGCGCTATCTGCACCTTGCCGTGGTAATACGGGTGCATACGCAGCGCATCTTCGGCCGGTCTATTGGCTTTGGCCAAGAGTTCCTCAGTGGTAAGCATGATTTCTCCTCATTTCGTCGGTTATGTAGACTATCATCCGCATGAGCACCAGGTTCCTCCCCTGCCACCGCTACGCCGCGCGCACCAGCAGCAGCGGCACCCGGCCAGCACGGAGCACCCGGTCGGCAACGCTGCCCAGCGTCCACCGCCTGAGGCCCGTCCGCCCATGGGTGCACATGGCGATCAGATCCACACCCCCACTCTCTGCGTAGCTGACGATCGACGCCGCCACCGCACCGACCTCCGTGGCGACCGACACACGGAGGCCCTGCCCCTGCAGGCGGTTGGCAACATACTCCAGGTAGGTCTGCGCGTCCTGCTCAGCGGTCGCCAGGATGCCCTGCACCGGCATCAACCACTCCCCCGTCATCCATCCCGATATGTACACGATCGGCACCTGGAACAGGATCAGCTCGCACCCCAGGGCCTTGGCTATCGGCGTTACCACCGGTAGCACCCGTTCTGCGCGGACCGAGCCGTCCAGTGGCACCAGGATGCGCTGGAAGCAGACTGGCTGCCTCGTGTCGCTGTACTGGATCTCCCTGACCCTCATGAGTAGCACCGGCACACTTGCCGACTGGATCACCCGCTCTGCCACGCTGCCGTGGGTCCAGTGGGTCGGGCCGTTGTAGCCATGTGTAGCCATCACGATCTGCTGCACGTCCATCTGCTCGGCATAGCGCACGATGGCCTCGGCTGCCGGCCCCTTCTGGACGATATGACGGGCCTCCATGCCGCGCTCGCGCAATTCGCCGACCACCTGGCACAGGTGATCCTCGGCCTCAGCCCTCAGCTCCTCCAGCAGGGCGTCGGCCTTCACCCCTGCCCTATTGAGAATCTCCTCGGTATCGGGTGGAATGGAGACAGCGCCCAGCAGAGTCAGCTCAGCTTCCAGCCCGCGGCTCAGTGCCATGGCGCATGGAAGCACCTGCTCCGCCAGGGGCGAGCCATCCAGCGGGACAAGGATCTGAGTCATCATCGCACCCCCTGTTTCCCGTTCTGCCAGGCGAACGCCTTACCCTTCGCGAGCATCCAACAGGTGCTCACCCAGCTCATCGAACGCGCGTACCAGGTTTCCGCCCTCCACCTCCCGCACCTTGACCACCAGGCCTCGCTTGCTGGCGTCAGAGCCGGCAAACGAACCCACGCTCATGATGTTGCCGCCCACGTCCAGGATCATCCGGCACAGTTCCAGCAGTACGCCCTTTTCCTCCGGGACTTCTAGGGTCAGGCGCACGCCCTGCTGGCCTCCGGCGAACATCTCGACAAAGGTTCGAAAGATGTCGGTCTCCGTGATGACGCCAACCAGCCCATCGTGCTCGTCAACCACCGGCAAACCCCCGATCTTGTGCGCCACCATGAGCTGGGCTGCATCCTCGATGGGTGTGTCCGGCGTCGTGGTGACAACCGTGGCAGTCATGACCTTCTGGACCTGGAGCTTGCTCAAGAGGTAGTGCACCTCCCAGATGCTCAGCGAGGTAGCCTGCGAAGGTGATGCATAGAGCAGGTCGCGCTCCGAGACGATACCCACCAACGCCCCATGCCTGTCCACCACCGGCAGCCGGCGGAATTGCCGCTCGCGCATCAGCTTGAGCGCATCCTGAAATGATTCGCTATCCCGGACAGTCACCACTGGCGAACTCATGCGATCGCGGACGAACATGTTCACCACCCTCCTTGCCGCTAGCGGTCCACTTCCCGATCCGGTGCAATAGCCCCGCTCTCCACCTCCGGGTGCAGCCTCACGCGTAGCATCAACGTCCCAGCGTCCAGTTCAAACTCGGCTGGCAGGCCACTCCGCTTCACCAACCGCAGCACCCGTCTATTGTCATTGCGGATCGTGGCCACAAAGGCGTCAATGCCTTGGGCAACGGCATAGGCTGTCAGGCGCTTCAGCAGGAGCGCCCCCAGGCCCCTGTTCTGATAGCGGTCCTCGACGACGATGGCCGCCTCGGCCTCCCGCGGCTGGCTACCCGGGATGACGGCATATCGCGCCACGCCGATCACCTCTTCGTCATACTCCTGGCACGAGGCCACCAGCGCCATCTGCTCTTCATGGTCCAAGTCTGCCAGGCACCGTGCTTCCTGGCTGGTCAACTCCTTGCGCAACTCCAGAAATCGGTAGTAGACCGATTCCTGCGACAGCCTGCCAAAGAGAGACTGCAGCCGGGGCGCGTCCTCCGCGCGGATGGGCCGGATGATCACCTGCGTGCCGTCGAGCAGCACAGCCGACTTGGGTTCCTGTAATGACAGCAGTTCCATACCTCTCTCGATCCTCACAGGGTTCACTGCTTGGCTTTTACTTTGTGAATATGGTAACAATCCGACATGACAGGGGCTGTGACAGAGTTGTGACAACGGTGTGACAAAGTGGATAGTCTGCGCGAAAGGGTGAGTTGCTCTTCGTAAATGATCATGTACTCATGGCCAGGACAGGGACGCTAGATCACCGCGAGTCTCTGCCATCAGCGTGTCAGTTCCATCCGGGAGGGGAGATGGGTCTGTGGAGCAGTGTCAGGCAGCTGTCAGGACTTGTGACTGAGTGCATGGTATACTACCGGCAGTGGTTCTCAATCTTGTTTGGAGGTGCGCAATGCGACAACTCAAGCCATATCAGACTGTGTCTGGGGCTAAAAGGGCCCTAGACAATGGAGGGCGGTTCTACAACCTATGGGCTCAAGCCGGCGACGACGTGGTGGATGCTGGGGAGCTAGCCAGGGCCGCTGGGGTGTACTCGTCGGATATCAGAGCGTTCGTGCACTTTGAGATGGCGCTCATGGAGCTGCCGGAAGAGCAGAGGGCAGACGTGCACTCGATGCTATCGCCGGCTCTTCAAGACCGGATCCGGAAAAGCCGGCCCAGGATCCTGAGCCCATCCGTTGTGGAATCTGAGGGGGCAGCCGGTGTTCCGGCCATCGTGACAGGGTATCCGTCGTTCGTGGAGGATAGGACCCAGCTTCAGGCGTTCATCGTGCTGGTCACGCCTGTGATCACACTCATCCCGATCGTGGATCAGTTTGACGTGTACGAAGTGTACGATACGCCGGAGCAGACAGAGCCTCGAACGCTCATCGCTACCGTGCGAGGATCAAAAAGGCTGGATGGGGTCTATGCCAGGTTTGGCGGGGTACTGAAAGAGCTCCAGTTCGAGGACAAGACGGGGAAGGACCATGGACTATACCTGGAGGCGATGTATTACACGCCCCTGGCGTAGGCGGCCCCGTTAGGCGCCACACCCAGACCGCGCTGCTCGCTGGCGTTCACGGTACCGGAGATGTACATGCGAACTGTGTAGTAGGCATCATCAAAGGTAGGGCACAACTCCAGGTCAGAGAGACAGAGTGGGTCACTTCTGTCGAGCGGATAGGAATATTCGGCCAGGACAGGTACTGTGCTGGACAAGCTAGACTAGATACTATGCATGCGGGCTTGAAGAAACGGGTTGCTTCTGATAAGTTTCGTAGTGGTACCCTATGGTTTCCATTCCTTCTCCCCCGAAAGGGGCATCCTCTTGAGAGATGCTCAGGAAAGCTCTCAATAGAACATTTCGATGGGCCATCCCCGCTGCAATGCCAGCTGCTTCAATTTGAGATCTGGATTCACCACCACAGGCTGCCCCACCCGCTCGAGCAGCGGCAGATCGCTGATGCTGTCCGTGTAAAAGTAGCTGACTGCAAGATCCACATCGTGCTCCGCCGCGAACCGCTCGGCCCAGGTCACCTTGCCCTCCCCGTAGCATACCGGCGGCACCACCTCGCCGGTCAGGTGTCCGTTCTTGCTGACCAGATGCGTGCAAACGAACTGCCCGGGAATACCCAGATATGCCGCCATCGGCTCCACGACGTACTGGGTGGACGCAGAAACGAGCGCTACCACGTGCCCCTGTGCCTGGTGGTCGGCCACCTGCTGTCGACCCCGCTCGGTTACGTGGGGGACCACATCCTCTGCAAACCAACGATCGCACAGCTGTCGCATCTCGCGCTCATTGTCGCCCGCAGCACCGGAGAGCAGTCTGGGGATCAGGTCCTGCATGTCGAGCACGCCCAGCTTGCGGAGAAGGCCCCACCAGGTCACCCTCACCAGCTCACCCCACCCCATCTTGCCATGCCGGTGGAGGTATCGCGCGTAGAGCTGTCCCGAACTCGTGTCCAGCAACGTATTGTCCAGATCAAACAGCGCCGCCACCCGGCTCATCCGCTTCCTCCGAAAGAGTGGTACACCCATTATACCAGTCTCCAGCAATCCAACAAAGCCACGCAATACACACCACCATTGAACGGATGAGGGTTTTCAGCCAGCACACGCGGCGAGAGCTTCTTCGTTGTCGGACGGATCGACAATGGTACGCAGCGCGACTGAGGATCATGCCGGCGAACTGTGCTTGTACGTTGGGCCTGGCATGATGCCTCCTAACATCACAAGCAGACGCGACCTGACCCACAAACCCCAGCCAAGGGTCATCCTCGCCGAGGATCTCGACAAGTTCCAGGCCACGAGGCTTCCCAATGGGCAATTGCTCCAAAAGGGGTATTGCCTTTTTCTATAGCACTGTGCCATAATAGTTGCAAAGCAAGACGTCCTGCAATGTAGCAGCATCCAGGGCAATGGCTAGGCTGATGCGGACAGCCTGGCGAATATGGCATTGCACATGTGATCCGTTCGCATCAACCTGCGGTTGCGGGTTAGCGGGCAGTCTTCTCATTCGCTCCGCGAAACAGACAGGAGGTGTGCAGATGTTCAAGCGACCGTTGTTGAATCAGGTGCTGGGCATGCTATTGACTGCGTTGCTCGTAATCGGCTGCGGCGCTCCAGCAGCCACGCCAGTGGCCGAGGCGCCGGCGGCGACCGCGACGCCCATCCCGCCGACGGACACACCGATGCCAGTCCCGCCGACGGACACACCGGTCCCACCCACACCTACAGAACCTCCCAGCCCACCGCCCAGCCCCACACCAGCGGATACGCCGGCAGCGCCTGGCTGGACCCGGAAGGCCGACATGCCGACAGCAAGGCTGGGCCTTACCACAAGCGCGGCCAATGGCAAGATCTATGCCATTTGCGGGCTAGGGGGTATCACAAAGGTAGAGGAGTATGACCCGGCAACGGACACCTGGACAGAAAAGGCCAGAATGCCGAGCGCGACATGGATGCACGGCGCTGCCGTTGTGAACGGCAAGATCTATGTCATCGGCGGGACCAAGACGCTGACTTCATACTCAACAGCCACTGTACATGAGTATGATCCGGCGACGGACACCTGGGCGGACAAGGCCGAAATGCTAACCGCAAGGGATTCACTGGCCGTCGCTGTGGTGAACGACAAGATCTATGCCATCGGGGGTTTCTCCTCCACCTCGGGCTCTGTGGCCCGGCTTTTGGCCACCGTCGAGGAGTACGATCCGGCCACCGACGCCTGGACGACGAAAGCCGAGATGCCAGGCAAAAGGTCAAATCCTTCGAGCGCCGTTGTTGACGGCAAGATCTACGTGATGGGAGGATGGCCAGCTCCAGGCTCGGCAAGTGCCTCTGTCCTGGTGTACGATCCGCTGACCGATAGCTGGGCAGAGCGGGCCAGCCTGCCTGCCCCAAGAAGCGTGGCGGCCACCAGCGTGGTTGCGGGCCGGATCTACCTCTTTGGTGGCTTGGATGATACGAAAGCAACAGCCGTGTCAACCGTATTCGAATATGATCCAGACACCGATACCTGGCAAACGAAAGACAACATGCCGTTCGAAGGCCAAGGCCTGTCTGCCAGCGCGCTGGATGGCAAGGTCTATGTCATGGGGGGATCGCCAGGTCACTTGACGCAACAGCCCTATTCGACAATGGTTTGGGAATACGATGCCGCCTCGGCTGAGTAGGCCGCGGTTGCCAAGATCGTGGTAGGTTTGCTGCTGTCAACGTCGTCCAACTCTGGACATTTCCTGCCCATATAGGTCGTCACAGAAGACGCTGGGCGGGTGCGCGTTATACGCAGTGACCGGGACGGCACAAGGTCACAGACTCCTTGGCAGGTTGCACAGCCATGTGTGGGTTCCCGGTGGCAGCCAATCTGATCCTACGGTCGCCAGGGTACGGAGATACCTGTGGCTCGACCGGTTGCACCGTCACCAGGCTCTACTGCAGGGCCCGGCGCAGCGCCTTTTCGCTGTCCTCCGGCAGGTGGGTGCTGTAGACCTCACCCTGGAACGGCTCCAGAGCGGCGAACACGGCGTCCGGATCGGCCTCACGGACCATCACGAAAAGGGCAGAACTGCCGGGCTGGAGATCGTTGCTCACATCATCGATGAAGCGCTGGTCGATCCCCAGATTGGCCAGATCGCCACCCAGCGCCCCGCCAACAGCCCCAACGACCAAGCTGGCAATCGGCCCCCCAAGCAAGAAGCCCGCCAGCAAGCCCA
>JASFLR010000139.1:0-7304 GCA_050117995.1 Anaerolineae bacterium | reverse complement strand
TGGAGCAAGCGGGAAGGCGACTCACCCCTCGGGTGGACAGCGTCTCCGTCAAGGTGTACGAGGGCGAGTCGCTCACTGCCATCCTCGAGTTCGAGATGCGCCGGGAGGGCCTGTACAAAGTGATCGATCGAATCTGGGAACAGGTACAATTCTGGACGCAAGATTTCCGAGAGGATTTCACCGTCCGGTTTCCGAAGGACCAGGCATAACTTTGCGTCATCCCTGGCAGGAGGAGTACAATGGGTAAATACGATCCCCTGCATTTTCGCCTGGCGAGTCCTGCGCGGGGTGTTTCCGAGATAACACTTTCATTCTCCCAGCTTGAGCAGCTTCTGGGCCATGAGTTCCCCCTACATTGCCAAGCATTCAAGCCATTTGTGGGCCAACGAGGTGCGCTCGGGTGCATGACCGCAGTCATCTTCCTGGCTGAAAACGGGTTGGCAGATAGGCACGGTAGAACCTAAACAGGACTAGGTGCGGCTGATGGCACAGACCAGTCAATTGACGAACGTGGGGTCTGACCGATTGAGTAGGCAGAAATGTGAATGAGACGACCTCCACGACCACCCGCAAGCCCCGCCCGTCCGGGCCGAGGCAATGCCCCGTGTGCCATCGCGACCTGTGGGAGCCCTGCCTGCAGTGCCGGCAGACCGGCTTGCAGGGGCCAGGCATCGTCTGGTGCCCCAAGTGCCGCCAGCCAGGGCGGGGCGAGCGCTGCAGCAAATGCGGCACCAAACTCCACGCCCCGCCACTCTGCAGCAAGTGTGGCGGGCTGGGCTGGGTGGCGGTACACCACGCCTGCCTCCCCGAGCATGAACCCGCCCCCGTACAACCCACGCCACCGCAGCAGCAACTGGAGCCACCATACAGGACGGCCATCGAACGGCCCGGCAGTCTGCCGGTCGGGCCCACGCGTCCGGACCACGTCCCGCCCGCCCCGGAGATTCCCCTGGACGCCGAGGATGAAGCAGTACCCCCACCTCGTGTCGGCTTTTTCCGCGCCGCCTTTATCATCTTCCTCATCCTCCTCTTTGTGGGCTACGTATCCTGCTATTGGTGGACCTGGTTCTGAGCACCGGCAGCGCGCTGGCATCGATCCCGCTACCGCGTAGGCACCATTGCTCGTAGAGGCAGTTCCCTGTGGCTGCCCTCCCTTCTAACTCATCCGCTCCGTCTCTCGTAGGGGCGGGGATCCATGCTTTGCATGAGCAGCTTCCGGGTTTGACGGGACCCAACCGGGCGGCGCACCGGGCTTTGCCTTTGGGGCGCGGCATGCTATACTTCGCAGCGATGGAAGAACAGCGCCACAGGGAGGATGGAACATGGCAGAGCTAACCGCCAGGCAGATCATCGAGGAGATGCCCGATAATTTCCGCCCCGAGCGGGCCGGTCGCGCCAACGCCGTTGTACAGTTCCGGCTCACCGGCGAGGGCGGGGGCGACTGGCACGTAACCATCAAGGACAAAACCTGCACAGTCGTCAAAGGTGTGACCGAGAATCCGACAGCGACGATCCAGGTCGACACCAAGGACTATGTCGCGCTGTCCACGGGCAAACTGGGCAGCATGAAAGCTTTTGCCACCGGCAAAGTCAAGGCCAGCGGCGATCTGACGCTGATGAGGCGCATGGAGAACTGGTTCTACAAACGCTAGCACGGCGGGCCCCAACTTGGCCTCGACCAATCTGGAGATTGGCCCAGGCCTTTCGCGTGCATCGGGTATGCTCATCACCTTGGCAAGCCCTTGCATCAGGGCTTTCCTAGGCCACCGGCACATGCCCACAGGCAAGCTGGCGCGCTCGATAGCCTGCAACCGGGGATTGTCGTCCGGTGTCACTCGCAACGGAAGGCCAGGAGACATCACACACCATCCGCCGCGAGTGATTTGAATCATCTCTCCGATTTGACAGCAGCCCTCCCATACACCTTGCAGTGAAACATTTGTATTCGAATAGCAACCGGGGGCATCCCGAGCATGTCGAAGGAGCCTCCGCGAGCGCCCTTTGACAAACCCCGCCGGCGCCTCTGGGTACTTGTTTCGTACTGAAACAGACGCCGACGGCCTCCTGGGACCAAATGCGGTCTCCCAAACGCCCAAACCATCTATCACGAAAATGTTGACGGGATAGAACATACGTGCTATAATGGAGCTATCGTGACCAAATTGCCGTGCATGCGCAACCTTGTGTTGCCACACATCAGACAGGAGCAGGCTGCTATCTGCCGGGAATCGAACCTATGAGACATCTGCCGACCCGCCACAGCATGATCCCGGGTTTGATTCTCAGAAAAAAGATCCCGCATCGGGGTAGGAGGGGAATGCACTATGAGCGACAACGGAAAATCTCGAGCATTGGAATCCACCTTGAAGAATATCCACAAGCGCTATGGTGAGGGCGCCATCATGCAGTTGGGGCAGGCCAGCCATCTCCACGTGGAGTCGATCCCCACCGGTTCCCTCGCCCTCGACATTGCCCTTGGCATCGGCGGCGTCCCCCGCGGGCGCGTCACCGAGATCTATGGCCCCGAAGGCTCCGGCAAGACGACCGTCTGCCAGCACATCGTCGCCGAGGCCCAGCGCGGGGGCGGCGTCGCCGCTTTCATCGACATGGAGCACGCCCTCGACCCCGTCTATGCCGCCATGTGCGGCGTCGACGTCGAGGAACTCTACATCTCCCAGCCCGACACCGGCGAGCAGGCCCTTGAGATCGCCGAGGCATTGGTCCGCTCCAACGCACTGGACGTCATCGTCGTCGACTCGGTGGCGGCCTTGGTGCCCCGTGCCGAGATCGAGGGCGACATGGGCGACAGCCATCCCGGCCTGCAGGCCCGGCTGATGAGCCAGGCCCTGCGCAAGCTGAGCGGGGCCATCAAGGCCAGCAACACGGCCGTGGTCTTTACCAACCAGATACGCCACAAGATCGGCGTCATGTTTGGCAGCCCGGAGACCACCTCGGGCGGCATGGCCCTCAAGTTCTACTCGTCGGTGCGGATGGACATCCGCCGCATCCAGGCCATCAAGGACAGCGGTGAGGTCACCGGCAACCGGACGCGGGTGCGAGTGAAGAAGAACAAGGTCGCCCCGCCCTTCCGGGAAGCCGAGTTCGACATCATGTACAACCAGGGCATCAGCAAGGAGGGCGACGTGCTGGACCTGGGTGCAGATCTGGACATCATCGAGAAGAGGGGCTCGTACTATTCGTACGGCGAGGAGCGTTTGGCCCAGGGCAGGGAAAACGCCAAGCAGGCGCTACGCGAGAATCCGCTCATGTGCTTTGAGATCGAGAACACCATCCGCCGCGAAATGGGCCTGCCGGAGCTGCAGCATCCGCCCGCACTGGATCCCGATCTGGAGGACGAGCAAGACGGGGAGGAAGAGCTGGAAGAGGCCGCCGTAGAGGAGGCCAGCCTGGAGCTGGAGGAAGAACCAGCCTAGTGAAAATCAGACCTCCGAGGTTTTGACAGCACAGCAAAAGTCCATCAAGCAACCCGAATCCACGTGAAACGAGGCTTGCGATCACGAGACAAACCTCGGAGGTCTTGGCTATGCCCAAGCCACTCCAGAGCGCTGCATCGTCACTTACGCAGATCAATACGGGCGCTCGCGGAACCTCCTCCGACTGGCTCAGGATGACTCTGCTCGATGTGCAAGGTCAGTTGCGATCACCGGATGTTAGCCGTAGCACCAACTTGCCCGGGACGCCACTCTGTGCTAGAATAAGTCGCCAATGACCGTCACGCCATTCCACGCGACCCGGGACCGGTGCGCGGCCCCGGATTCCTGTTCTTCCACGACCCGAGAATGGCATCCGCTTGATCGTAGCACTCCAGGAGGTGACCCGTGAGCGAGATCCAACCTATGGACCCTGGACAACAGAAGCCTTCAAAAGGCTCCAACCGCATCTACATCATTGCTGCTGCGGTGCTGCTGGTCGTCATCGTGGTGACCACCGTGCTCCTGATCACAGAGGGCATACCGGCTCTGCTGGGCGATAAGGAACCCACGCCGACGGCAGAGGAGCCGTCTGCCACCCAGGTCGCCACCTTTACCCCTGGACCGACCGCCGGACCGACTAGCACCGCGCTCCCCACCGAAGCCCCAACCTACCCGCCGCCGTCTATGGCAGACACCGACACGCCCCTCTATGAATATCAGAGTGCGGGCGCCAGGCCTGGCGAAGCGTGGACAGGCTTTTTCGGACAGGTACTCGACGCCGCCGGCGAGCCTTTGGAGGGTGTGCCGGTGATCGTCTGGTACCGCGATGGAACGCCCGCTTCGCCACCCACGCCAACCGACCAGGACGGCAACTACGAGATCATCTTGGCCGACGGTCCCTTGGCTGGCACGTGGACTATACAACTGCTCACCGAGGATTTGCAGCCGGCCTCCACCCTGTTCACCTTCGAGACCGATGAGAATACCGAGACCGGGATCCAGCAGATCCAGGTCATCTGGCAGCAGATCCCATAGCGCGCCAGCGGCGCACAACCCTGGTGGCATCACTGGAGGCTGGCCGCCACTGCCCTGATGCGCGCAGTCCCCTTGTGCGACTGCCTCTTTGCGCCATCCACCCGCGTCAGGTATAATGGCCGCACCCGAATCCTGGACTTGGAGTATGCATGCGAATCGAATCTCATTTTGAAGCCGGGGGGTTCTCGGCGCTCAAGCCAGAATGGAACCCCCTGCTCGAGAAAAGTTATCACGACAACCTGTTCCTCACCTGGGAATGGCAGTCCACCTGGTGGAAGCACCTGGGCGAGGGTTCATTGTTGCTTCTGGGCATGAGGGCAGAGGATGACGGCCGGCTAGTGGGCATCGCGCCGCTATTCCACAGCCAGGCAGAGAGCGGCGAACGCGTCCTGTACCTGAACGGCTGCCGCGACGTGTCCGATTACCTGGACCTGATCGTCGAAGCCGGGCAGGAGGAAGGCGTCTACCAGGCCCTGCTGGACTATATCGAGAGTGACGCGCCCGACTGGGATCTGCTGGATTTTTGCAACCTTCCCCAGCGGTCACAAGCCCTGGTCAAATTCAGGGAGATGGCTGAGGAACGCGGCTACAAGACCCTGGCCGAAGTAGAGGACGTCTGCCCCATCATCGCGCTGCCCGAGACCTGGGACGACTACCTGATGGCGCTCGACAAGAAACAGCGCCACGAGGTTCGCCGCAAGCTGCGCAGGGCAGACGGGGAGGGCAACGCCCGCTTTGTCATCGTTGGCGAGGATCAGGACCTCAGGGCCGAGATGGAGAGCTTTATCGAGCTGCACCAACAGAGCGCGCCTGAGAAAGACAAGTTCATGGATCCTACCATGCAGACCTTTTTCTTCGATGTGGCCGAGGTACTGCAAGCGCAGGGCTGGCTGCAACTGGCATTCGTGGAGCTGAACGGCGAGAAGGCTGCTACCCTGCTGAACTTTGACTATGGTGACAGCATCCTCGTCTACAACTCGGGCTACGATCCCATCACCTTCCGCAGGCTGAGCCCGGGCATCGTGGTGACGGCCCGCTGCATCGAACACGCCATCTCTCTGGGCCGCAGCAAATTCGACTTCCTGCGGGGAGATGAGGTCTACAAGTACCGATTTGGCGCAGAGGATACCGAGGTCCGCCGCCTGCTGGTCGCCAAGCCAAGCATCCCGTTGCAGGCTGTCTGCTAGGTGCACATGGAAACCCCATGGCCCACCGGGTAGTAAGATCATGACACGCCCGATCCAGTGTGACAACTGTGGCGCAGTACTCCTCGAAGGTGAGATATTTTGCGGTGAGTGCGGCGCGCCCCGTCCCTCGGTGACCACACCTGCTCAGGAGGAAATGGAGCAATCCGCATCCACTACATCGCCGCCCGATCCACCTGCCACTCGGCTGGACAAGCCACCAGACCGTGACACAGCCTGGCGGGTGATCGCCGCAGTCTTGGGTGTGATTGGCGCGATCCTTTGCCTGTTGGGCTTTGCCGTCTTTCTGCTCTTTGGGCTGACGGACACCGAATCAGTCACTGAGGCAGAGAACTGGCTGTTATCCGCCATTTGCTGCCTGCTACCCCTGGCTGGTGCGGGTATAGTCATCGCCGTTGCAGGTCTGGTCATCTGGTGGGCCAGGCTGAGGAAGCGCTAGAGGAACGATGATACAGCGCGTAGCTATGCTCAGCATCCATACCTGCCCGCTCGCCATGTTGGGCGGCAAGGAGACGGGCGGCATGAACGTCTATGTGCGCGACCTGAGCCGCGAACTCGGCCGCAGAGGGATCGCCGTAGACTGCTTCACACGCTCGCAGAACCCCAATATCCCGTCCATCAGCACAAAGCTCGGGCCCAACGGCCGTGTCATCCACATACCGGCTGGTCCTGAGGCGCCGTACGACAAGAACCTTATCGCCGATCATCTGCCCGAGTTCACCAGCGGCGTCCTCGATTTCGCCCAGCGCGAGGGTCTACGCTACGACGCCATCCACAGCCACTACTGGCTCTCGGGGCTTGCCGCCCGGAATCTGGCGCGTGATTGGCACGCCCCCATCATCCACATGTTCCACACCCTGGGCCAGATGAAGAACAGTGTGGCAGCAAGCCCGGAGGAGTGGGAAACCGTTAGGCGCATTCAGGGCGAAGAAGCGGTCATGCAGATCGCCGACCGCCTGGTGGCAGCCACACCCCTGGAGCGCGCGCAGATGGTCTGGCTGTACGGTGCAGACGCCTCCAAGATAGACGTGGTACCCTGTGGCGTCGACCTGAACCTCTTCTCGCCCATCCCCCAGGACGAGGCCAAGGAGGCGCTGGGGTTGCCCCTCGAGCGCTGCGTCATCCTCTTTGTGGGTCGCATCGAACCGCTGAAGGGCATCGACACCCTGCTGCGGGCCATTGCCTTGCTGGCGCCCGAGATGCCCTGCTGGCGCGACGAGCTGTCGGTGGTGATCATCGGCGGTGCGCCCGGTGCCGGCATCGATCAGGTGAACGCAGAACTGGCGCGCCTGGAGCGCTTGCGCGCTGAGCTTGGCATCGAGGACCTGGTCACCTTCCAGGGCGCGAAAGATCAGGACAAACTGGTCTACTACTATTCTGCGGCAGAGATGACCGTGATGCCCTCGCACTATGAGTCGTTTGGCATGGTCGCCCTCGAGTCGATGGCTTGCGGCACGCCGGTGGTAGCATCCAAGGTTGGGGGACTGGCTTACAACGTACAGGATGGTCACACAGGATTCTTGGTTCCCCACGGAGACGCTGAGCTGTTGGCCTCCAGGATACGGCAGCTGCTGAAGGATCACGAGCTGCGCGAGAGGCTGGGCCAGCAAGCAATCCGATGGGCTGGGCG
>JASFLR010000138.1:0-7324 GCA_050117995.1 Anaerolineae bacterium | reverse complement strand
TGGCAGTTTGGCGTGGTGGCGGTGCTGAGCCTTAGCGTGCTCTACTGGCCATTCTGGGACAGCTATGGCTCCTTCTACGACAGTGCCGGGCTGTGGGAGGGCACGCGCACGCCGCTCTATGCCTACCTGGTGGTGCACGGCCTCTTTCTCTTTGCCATCATCAGCTATCTCGTGGCGCGCGTGTTCGGGCGCTGGAAAGACCTCCGTCCGGATCCGGTGCTGCGTCGCCTGCGCCTGACCTTCCGCTATTGGGGCAAGCGCGAGCGCCTGCGGGAGGCGGCGCGCGTGGCCGGCGTGCGCGGGCTGCCCGTGGGTTCCTGGTTCTGGCTGGCTGTGATCCTGTTCATCCTGCTCGAGTGTTTCTTCCTGGTGCCGGGTCTGATTTCCTTTACCGAGCCCAACGTCCAGGCGCTCGAGGCCGATGCTCACGCCTACCGGGGCCTGTCGGTGCTGGCCTTTGGCCTGCCCATTGCCCTCACCGGCCTGTTGCTCCTCGCGCGCCGCGGCCTGTCTGCCACGGAGCGCCTGTGGGCCTATTTCGTCCTGCTCGGCCTGGCCATGACCCTCGGCGTAGAGGTCATCGTCATCGAGGGCGACATCGGGCGGATGAATACGGTGTTCAAGTTCTACCTCCAGGTGTGGCTGATGTGGGGAGTGGCTTCAGCGGCAGCCCTGGCCTGGCTCCTTCCCCGCGTGCAGCGGTGGCGATGGGGGCGCGGCCTGTGGCTCGGTTTCCTGACGGTGCTGTTGCTGGCTGCCGCCCTCTACCCGCCATTGGCCACATCGGCCAAGCTCCGCGATCGGTTCGAGCCGGATGCCGGCCCGACCCTGGATGGCTGGGCGTACATGGAAGAAGCAACGTACCACGATCCCGCGGGGGACAAGTACGAGCTGAAATGGGATCTGGGAGCGATCCGCTGGCTGCTCGACAATGTGGTCGGCTCGCCGGTGATCCTGGAGGGGCACGCGCCCGAATATCGTTGGGGGGCGCGCTACTCGATCAACACCGGGCTACCCACAGTGTTGGGCTGGAACTGGCACCAGCGGCAGCAGCGGGCGGCGGCCAACGACCGGGAGGTATGGGACCGGGCGGAGGACATTGCCTACATCTACAACGAGATCGTCCCGGCGCTCGTCGAGCCGATGCTGGACAAGTACAACGTGCGCTATATCGTGGTCGGGCCGCTGGAGCGCGCCTATTACCTGCAGATTGGCCTCAACAAGTTCGAGACGATGGCCGAGGATGGCACTTTGCGGGTTGTCTTTCGAAATGAAGGGGTGACGATATACGAGGTGGTCCGGTAGATTCTGAGCGTCTCCGATACGGCTGTAATATTCGGCCCTGTTTTGCATCTTAATACTTGGGGAGTGGATCGCTAGTGGGCCGCGCCGATGATGTGTCCGACCTGTACCGCCAGTACCTGCCCCGCATCCTCAACTACATCCGCATGCGGGTGGACGGCGAGGATCTAGCGCAGGACTTGACAGCGGCCGTCTTTGAGCGGGCGATCTCGCGGCAGCACACGCTCCGCAAGCCGGAGGCATTTGGCGCCTGGCTCTTTCGTATCGCGCGCACTACAGTTGCGGGGTACTATCGCGACCGCCGGCCCACGGTGCCGCTAGAGCTGGCGGCAAGCCAGGAGGCGCCCGATCCACCTCCACCTGAACGGGTGATGCAGCAGCAGGAATATGCGCGGGTTCGACAGGCACTGTCTGCGCTCTCTGAGAGGGAGCAGGAGATCATCCGGCTCAAGTTTGGCGGCGGTTTGCGCAACAAGGAGATCGCCCGGGTGCTGCGGCTGCGGGCGGGTCACGTAGCGGTGATTCTCTACCGCGCTTTGCGCAAACTCCGTGCCCACCTGGAAGAGGGATAGCCCGTTTCCGCGGGCTTGTGGCTGTAGAGGGGACGAGCACAGGCAAGGAAGTGATGAGGACCGACAGGACGGAAAGGCTTCGGGCTGAGCAGGTCTCGGCGGCGGTGGATCGACTGGTGCGCGATCCCGGATCCGACGTGGCATTGCCACACCCGGAGGCTGCCGAAGCGCTGGCTGCGGCGCGGCAGATGGCCCGGCTGCCGGCGCTCCTGGGCCCGGTGGACCCGGCTTTTGAAGAGCGGGTTATGCGCCACGTCAGGCGGGCAGGCCGAGCGCCCCGCCGTATTCCCTGGCTCAGATTGGGCTGGGCGGTTGGCGGGCTGGCGCTGGTGCTGCTGGCGGTCCTGCTGCTCACCCCCCTGGGCGATACTGCCGTCGCCGGCTTGATGGCCGTCTTTGACCTGGGTCGCATCGATCTGCGTGTTGCGCCCGAAGAAGTGTCTCCGGCGGTGCCAGAGACGGCGGTGGATGGGGGGCTTGCCGTCCGCCAGAGCCTGACCCTGGCAGAGGCCCAGGATTCGGTGGGGTTCACCATCCCGCAGCCCGGTTACCTGCCGCCAGGGTTTCGGCTTGCCACGGTCTATGGCTACCGGTATCCCGATCTGCCGGCGTGGGTGCCCCAGCCCTTTTTCGTCGAGTTGATCTACCGTGACAGCGGGGGAGGGGAGTTGCTGCTGCGGGTCTATTCCATCGCGCTGGGCGAGGGGGCAAGTGTATCGTCGCTGAACCTGAGAGCGCCGCCCATTGAGGATGCCCAGGATGTGGAGGTCAATGGCCGGCCCGGCGTCCTTCTGCGGCAGGAATTGGAGCCGTCCGGGATGGAGCTGCTGGAGCTGGTTTGGGAGCAGGACGACCTGATCCTGGCCCTGTCGTCTCACCACCTGGACGAGCTGGACCTGCTGGACATAGCTCGTTCGATTCAGGGTAGCAATCGATGAGATCCATCTACACAGGGAAGCAAGCATGCTGATCGTCATTGTCTGGTGGCTGTGGATGCAGATCCTCGGCCTGGCGGCGCTGCCGCTGACCTATCGATTCTTCCGCCGGCTGCCAGGCCGCGGCTACGCGTTTGCCCGGCCCCTGGGGTTGCTGCTGACCACCTATGTATTGTGGTTGGGCGGCTCGTTGGGCCTGCTGCGCAATAGCGTGGGCGGCGCGCTGGTCAGCCTCGTTGTCGTTGCTGTGGCGTCGTTCGTCTACTACTGGCGGGGTCGCGCGGCGGGCACGCCCGATGAGGGCGCACCCGGTGATCCGGGCCTGCTCGCCTGGCTGAGGGCCAATCTCCGGCTGGTGCTCTCGGTGGAGCTCCTCTACGCCGGGGCGCTGGCCCTGTGGGCCCTGCTGCGCGCATACAGCCCGCAGCTGACCACTGCCGGCGGCGAAAAGTTCATGGAGATCATGTATCTCAACAGCATCGCCCGCAGCGACTATTTCCCGCCGATCGATGCGTGGCTCAGCGGCTATGCCATCAGCTACTACTACTTTGGCTACGTCATGACGGCGCTGGTCACCATGCTCTCCGGCTTTGCCGCCCACCTGACCTTTAACGTGGCTGTGGCAAACCTCTTTGCCCTGACCTGCACCGGCGCCTTTGGGCTGGTCTACAGCCTGGTCAAGCACTACGCGACTGCCCGGGCTGCCGTGGAACCCGACCAGGGACGGAGCAGGCCCATCCTCTGGGGCTTGTTAGGCGCGGTCCTCGTCGCCGTAATGGGCAACCTGGAGGGCTTTCTCGAGATGCTCTACAGCGCCCGCCAGCTTCCCGTGAGCTTCTGGCAGTGGCTCGACATCAAAGAGATCAACCTGCCCTTTGATCAATCCCTGGCGCCCAGCTTGATGCCTGCGCGCAGCGGCTGGTGGTGGTGGCGGGCTTCTCGCGTCATTCACGATCTCGATCCTGCCGGAAACTCCATGGGCGTCCAGCCGATCAACGAGTTCCCCGGGTTCAGCTTCTTGCTGGGCGACATGCACCCCCACGTGCTGGCCTTGCCCTTTGTGCTGCTGGCGCTGGCGGTGGCCCTGAACGCCCTGCTCAAAGCTTCGGAGGGGGAAGACACTTCCGAGGGTGCGGAAAGCTGGCTGGCGCCCGTGAAGCGGATTCCGCTGCTGGTGCCGCTCTGCCTGGGCGCCCTGGCTTTTCTGAACACCTGGGATTTCCCCATCTACTGGTTGATCTTCTTAATTGCCTTTGGTCTGGGGCGCTGGCGGCGGTCGGGCCAAGCAGCGCAAACGTATTCGGATGCGGATGGCGAGCGGAGGCATCCTGAGCCCGTCGAAGGACCTTCCGCGAGCGCCCTTCGACAAGCCCCTCGACAAGCTCGGGGGGCGCCTCTGGGTGCTCGCTCCAGCTGGCCCCTCATCCGGGAGGTGGGCGTGACAGGGGTGGCGATAGCCGTCCTGTCCCTCTTGTTCTACCTGCCCTTCTATATCGGCTTCCGCTCGCAGGCCGGCGGCGTGATGCCCTCCATCTATGTGGGCACGCGGTTCCGGCAGTATTCCGTCATGTTCGGCCCATTCCTGGTGGCACTGGCAGGTTTCTTGATCCTGCTCGTAGCCAGGTGGGCGCGGAAGGCAGCCGGCAGGCGTTGGGTCAAGAGCTGGCTGGGTTGGACCGCGGCCTTGCTCCTGGTGCCGCTTGCCCTGATGCTGCTCATATCGCTGGCATTGGCCATCACCCCGCCGGGCCGGGAATTGCTGGAGGGCATCCGCCGCATCCCGGCCATTTACGATATCGTTGGCGACAAAGCCTGGCTACCGGTTCTGGGCGACCTGCTGCTGGTCAAGGCGCGCACCTGGGTGATGCCCCTGGTCGTGGCTGCCATGGCTGCGCAGGGCGTGGTGCTGCTCCAGCGCTCGGTGCGGCCTGCCTCAGAGGATGCGGAGGAGGGCGAGGGGAGCGCACTGCGCCTGCCAAGCGTGCAATTCGTCCTCATCTGTGCCGTTGCTGGTCTGCTGCTCACCTTGAGCGTGGAGTTTTTCTACCTGGTTGACGTGTTCAGGGTGCGGGCCAATACCATCTTCAAGTTCTACTTCCAGGCCTGGGTGCTGATGGGCCTTGCCTCCACCTTCGGCGTCTACTACCTGACCCATGGACCGGGCTGGCGCGGAGGCACGGCAAAGATCGTGCGTTGGGGATTCCTGGCTGCATTCTGGGTTCTCTTTGCTATGGGCATGGTCTATCCTGTGCTGGGCAATATCCGGCGTGCCGAGGACTTTTCCTCTGCTCCCCAGTTGGACGGCACGGCATACCTGGCCGATAGCCAGCCCGATGATTATGCTGCCATTTCCTGGCTGAACGAAAATGTGACTGGCGCGCCGGTCATCCTCGAAGCGCCCGGTGCTGGCGGGAGCTCGTACGTCTATGAGGGGCGGGTCTCGGCATTGACCGGGTTGCCCACCCTCCTCGGCTGGGCCGGTCACGAGAACCAGTGGCGCGGCAGCTACGAGATCCAGGGCGCTCGCGAGCCCGATATCGAGACGATCTACAACAGCCTTGATCCTGAGGTGGCTTTGACGCTGATGGACAAGTATGATATAACCTACGTCTACGTCGGGCCGGTGGAGCGCAGCGAATACGATCCCAGGGGCCTGGCCAAGTTCGAGCGATTCATGGACGTTGCCTACCGGAATGATGGCGTGACCATCTACAAGGTGCGGAGGTGACTCCGGGTGAGTGCCGGCGAAACGGTCTCCTCGGCCATAGTTGGGGGATTGCGCTTCTCGCGAGCGAGAGGCTGCCGCCCAACGGCAGGACGGCTACCCATGACACGGATCCTGTCACTGCGAGGCGCCCCGCCTTTGGGCGCCGACGCACCGCCACGAGTACTCGCGGTGGCAGTCTCCACTTGGGCAGGTGGGGATTGCGTCGACCTCGCCAAAGGCGGGCGAGGTCTCGCAATGACAGGCTGTGTCATTCGGCGCTGAGTGGCGGGACCCGCCATGGATGCACTTGCAGTAACAATGTTCCTTCTCGGTAGTTGAGGTGGTGTTGGATGGAAGCAATGGATTCGAGCATGGAATTTGCAGAAGAGGTTCGAGAGTCAGCCCCATGGCTGACGGTCGAGCGCTTGGGCTACATGATCGCCGGCTTGCTGGCGGCAGCCCTGCGGTTCGCACAGTTGGGCCTGCGGCCTCTAAACGAGGCGGAGGCGGTGCAGGCGCTGGCAGCCCTGCGCTTTGCCGAGGGCACGCTACGGTCGGCGCCAGCCGGTACGATCCCTGGGCTGTTCACCGGCAACGTCCTGGCCTTTACCCTGGCGGGAACCGGGGACGCGGTCGCCCGCTGGCTGCCCGCCCTGGCTGGCGTGATCCTTGTGCTGCTGCCGCACGGATTGCGCTACCGGCTGGGACGCGGGGGAGCTCTGGCGGCGTCGTTCCTGTTGGCCCTGTCGCCTTCGGCCCTCTACTTCTCGCGGAACCTCGATGGCGCCATCGTCGTCGCAGCTTGCGGTCTGGCGCTGGTAGTGGGCCTCGTCAACGTGATCGACAGGCGGCGTCCGGGCTATTTGTACCTGGCGGCGGGGGCTCTTGGCCTGGGCGTGAGCGCGGGACCCGGCATCTACACCGTACTGCTCATCGTCGTCGCATTCGTGCTGCTGCTCTACCTGCGGGAGCGGAGGGGTGAGCAGGGCGACGGTGGGACTGTGCCGGCTGTCTGGGCAGAATGGAAGGACGAGCGGGGCTTGCTTGCCAGGGCAGGCGGCGTGCTGCTGGCTACCTTTGGCCTGGCTGCCATGACCTTCATGCTGCAGCCCTCCGGCGTGGGCCATGCCGCGGACCTTCTCGGTGACTGGGCAAAGAGCTTCTTGCCCGAGTCTGGCGGGCAGCCAGCCATCTATCCCCTGCTACTTCTACTCCGCTACGAACTAGTCATTGTGGTCTTTGGCTTGATTGAGATCGGCCGCTGGCTCGCCACCAGGAGGTCACGAGCGGAAGACGCTATGGAGGCCCAGCCCTCGTTCCCGCTAACGGCCCTGCTCGTATTCTGGGCAGTGGCGGCCCTGCTGGTCATTGTCGTCTCCGGGCACCGGCCTGCGGGCAACGTCCTGCTGGTGGTCGTGCCTCTCGCTCTCCTGGCGGGGAAGGGTGTGGAGCGTGCCTGGCGCTGGATTCCCTGGCCCCGCCTCTGGCTGGAGATTGGCATGATCACGCTGGCCGCTCTTGGGTTGATCATCTTTCTCTACCTGCAGATCGCCGCGTATGTTGAGATGGGCGGCACGGCTGTGGCTTCTTTCGCCGGAATCGAGCTATACGCTGGCTGGGCCTATCTCATCCTGGCGGGAGTGGCGCTAGTGGCACTCGTTCTCTTGTGGGTAGGCGCCTGGATCTGGCGTGGCAGGTCCCTCTTGCTGGGTAGCGGATGGCTGGCGGTCCTGCTGCTGTTGGGGCTCTGGTGCGTCAAGGCTATGTGGGGGCCTGCCTTTGCCCGCGCGAGCGACCCCCGTGAGCTG
>JASFLR010000137.1:0-7348 GCA_050117995.1 Anaerolineae bacterium | reverse complement strand
CATGCTGGCCCAGTATCCGCTGGGCTTTGGCCAGTGGTTGCAGGCGCTGGCGTATGCCTTCTCGAAGCCACGAGAGATTGCCATCGTCGGCGATCCGGAAGGCGCTGACACCCAGGCTTTGCTGCGCATCGCTCGCGACGGCTACCGGCCTTACCAGGTCGTGGCCTTGGCACTCTCTAGCTCTGAGCTCCCTGCTGTTCCCCTACTGCAGGATCGCGGCCTGGTCGACGGGCGTGCTGCGGCGTACGTGTGCCGCGATTTCGCCTGCCAGGCACCCGTAATGAGGCCAGGAGCGCTGCGCCACTTGCTTGACAGAAAGTAGTCACCTCTGCTTGCTATTCTTGTCAAAGAATTCCCAGATTACATCGTTCTTAAAGCTAAAATAGCCCTCCATAGCCGAGAAGTGGTCCCCGGCCCAAGAGCAGAAGACAACCTCGGCGCCGGTTGCACAGTTGGCGCGTTGTGCGCAGACCAATTCTTCCGTCCCATCCTTCGAGGTTGGATAGGGTGTCTCAATGTCGTCGCAGCCTTGCGACGCCGCGCTGGCCCAAGCATCGATCACATCTGCCACGGGCACGTAGAACCAGCCACCTTGAGTCTCCGAGCCGTCCACTGGATAGGACCCATCCTTGTCCGGATTCAGTTGCATGATGGATGTGGTGGCTGACTCGCCGGGCGCGCAACAGAAGCCCTTGGCTGGCATACCAGCCACAGGCGCGATGGCAGCAAAGCGGTCTGGCATGTTGCACCCCAGACGGTGAACGAACATGGCACCATTGCCTGCGCCAGTGGCATAAACTCGATCTAGATCGA
Source organism: Anaerolineae bacterium (assembly GCA_050117995.1). GTDB lineage: Bacteria > Chloroflexota > Anaerolineae > JAAYZQ01 > JAAYZQ01 > JBFFCR01. Next base: position 6,535 of record JASFLR010000137.1, on the reverse strand, counting down.
TGCACAGGGTTTCGGCCAGTTCGTCCAGCAGTTGCTCGACAAAAGCAAGGTCATCGTGGCAAGTACACCAGTTGCAGTCGGTTGGTTCACCACACTCTGGCGGAAACGATGGCCAATAGGCGTCTGGTGAACAGGTGGGGCCTTCGGGTCCAGGGGAGGCGTTGCACGTAAGGTCATTCCACGAAGTAATCGGCCCCCCGTAAATTGCTGGGTCCTCGTACGAGGTTGACTGCGGGTACACGACGATGTACCCGTGCTCGTCGGCGTGGCGGCTCATCCAGGTCACACCCTCGTAATCTTCGGCTGTGCTCCGCCATTCGTGAAAGGCCAATACCAGGCTGCTGGGAGTGTTCTGGTCGTAGCCAGCGGGCAGATGGAGGCGATACTCGCGTTCGAGCCCGCCCACGAGCATCGACAGCGCTTCCGTTTCTCCAGGAACTGCCGGCGGCGCTGAGCCACACCCGTTGCTCAACCCAGGCGGGATTGGGGTAGGCATAGGTGTGGACGTGGAGGGTGCGGGCGTTGCCGTTGGAGGGATCAGGGTGTGGGTCGGAAGGGGCGTATCCGTCGGGGCTGTTGTATCCATCCCGATAAGAGGCTCTGTCGTTGTAGGCTGGGGCGCGCCACAGGCAGCCAACAACAGCATGGTCGCCATCATCAAGAACAGCACTACATAGCGATTCTCCGTGTTCATTCTGATCCTCCTCGCTCTCTTGCTGAATCTGTCTTGGGTGAGGGTTCATCTTCGACGAAACGCTCCGCGGCCGGAGCCAGGCCGGTCCGCTCTCGCAGAAAGACGACGAGCTCGTCCAATTGTGCGAAGGCCAGCTTCTCGTCGGTATGGGCATTCTCGAGGGATGCCCGCCAACCGATCTTCCCCTTGTCTTGTACCTGCCACAGGCGCAGCAGGTAAGCCAGGTACGGCCTCTGTCGTTCTATCACCAGGTTCTCCGTGGTAACTGCCGCCACTCAAAAGATTCGAAACGCGATCAAGGTCCAACTGCTGAGCGCTACCCCATCTGAGACCATGATAGCCCCAGAGCGTGTGATCAGCGTGTGATTCGGGGAAGTTGCTACCGGGCCACCTTTGAAGCCATCAAAGTGCGTGCCCTACTCGCCTACCTGGCCGCCGAGACCGGCAGGCCCCATTCTCGCAAAGCCCTGGCCGACCAGGATTGACAACCACTCGGACATCGTGATATACTGGAGCAGCCACGGATCGGTCTTAGCGGCACTGGAAGGACTTCGAATCTCCATGCTCAGCGCCAGCTCTTCAGGGCCGGTGCAGTACTCAGACAGGGAGGAGAAAATGAATACCGTCGAACTACTTCAATTCTCGTTGGAGATCGCGTTTGATATCTTGAGCTCGGTTACAGCCGACCTGACCCAGGAGCAAGCCGACTGGAGACCTCCCGGCACTGCCAATACCATTGGTTCCATCTACTCGCACATCCTGACCTACGTGGACTACTACGTGCGCAACTACTTCATAGAGGGGAAGCCGCAGCCGGTAACCGTCGATAGCAGACCGCCGGACCTCTGGTTGCAGGATGTTCAGGTAGACCTGTCCGAGTTGCACGTCTACGCTGGTCAGGTGCGGAGCACAGCCCGAAACTGGCTGTCCTCCCTCACCCCCGACGATCTGGAACCCAGAGCACTCACGACCGCCGGTGAGATGAACTTGGCCCAGGCGGTGCAGGCCTTTATTGTGTGGCATATCAGTGCCCACTGCGGCGAGGTCTCGGCGCTGAAGGGCTGCCAGGGCCTCAAGGGCTATCCCTGGTAACGAGCATAGCAATCGATCGTGTCTGTTGCCCGGTAGATGGGGAGCAAGGCACCGTATCGTCCCCGGAAGCGCGCTATCTGCCGTAGACATAGCCTCCGCTCCGCACCTGTGGGAGTTGGTAGTCGCATGAGCCGCCTGGCAATTCGTCTGTTGGGGCCGTTCGAGGTGACGCTGGGCGGCGAACCCGTCACCCATTTCGAAACACTCAAGACCCGCGCCCTGCTGGCCTTCTTGGCTGCCGACCCCGGCAGCCCCCACCGTCGCGAAGCGCTGGCGGAGATGCTCTGGCCTGACCGGCCAGAAGGCGCGGCCAGGGCCAACCTGCGCCATACCCTCCGCTCGCTCCGCCTGGCCATCGGGGACTACGATGCCGAGCCGCCGTTCCTGCTTTGCAGCCGGGAGATCATCGGCCTGAACCCGGACGGGGATTGCTGGGTGGACGCCCGCGCCTTTTCCCACGGCCTGGCGGCCGTGGAACGGTGGGAGGGCGCGGAAGCTGAGTCCCTCGAGCAAGCCCTCAGCCTGTACCAGGGCGCGTTCCTGGAGGACCTATCCCTGCCCGACAGCGCTCTCTTTGAAGAGTGGCGGATTCTCAAGCGGGAGCAGCTTCAGCGTGAGGTGCTGGACGTCCTGTCCCGGCTGGTGGCAGGCTACGAACGCCAGGCTGAATACCAGCGGGCGCTGGCCCACGCCCGGAGAAAGGTGGACCTGGAACCGTGGGATGAAACGGCCCACCGCCAGGTGATGCGCCTGCTGGCCCGCAGTGGTCGCCGCGCCGAGGCTTTGGCCCAGTATGGGACATGCCGCGCGGTGCTCGCCGATGAGCTGGGGGTCGAGCCAGAGGCAGAGACGACCCGGCTTGCCCAACGCATCCGGGACGGCGAATTGGAGATCCTCGCGCCAATCCATGCGCGGCTGCCAGCTTTCCATCCTCCGCGCTTTCTGCTCGAGGGCGCAGACGATGGCCCACCGCCGCTCTTTGTCGCCCGCAAGCAAGAACTGGCCCGCCTGATCGGCTTTGCCGACCAGGCGTCCGAAGGAATGGGCCAGGTTGCCTTCGTGACTGGTGGGCCGGGACAGGGCAAGTCGGCGCTACTGGACGAGTTTGTCCGCCGCGCGGTGAAGGCGTATCCCGCGCTCTTGGTCGCCAGGGGCGACTGCAACGCCTACGCTGGCGTCGGTGACCCCTACCTTCCCTTCCGTGACGTGATGGCCATGCTCACCGGCGATCTGGAAGGCCGCTGGTCCGCAGGCGCACTCCGGCACGACCACGCCCAGCGGTTATGGGACGCCCTGCCGCTGGTCATGACCTCCCTCTTGACCTGGGGCCCGTCCTTGATCGGCACGCTCGTCGACGGCGATGCCCTGCTCTCGCGCCTGGCCGATGCCACGCCGGAGGCCAATGGCTGGTTGGAGCACCTCCGGGCACTCGCGGCCCGGGCCCGGACTGGGGCCATGGACCTGGAGCAGAGCTTCCTGTTCGAGCAGTGCGCCCGGGTGCTGGGCGCTGTGGCAGAGCAACACCCGTTGGCGCTGGTTCTGGATGACGTGCAATGGGCAGACAACGCATCGATCAGTCTCCTGTTCCATCTGGGCCGGCGGCTTGCCCAGCCAGGCAGCTCCGTACTGATCGTGTGCGCCTACCGGCCGGGGCAGGTCGGCACGGGACAGGGGGGCAGCCGCCCCCCCCTGGAGAAGATGCTGCGTGAGTTCAAACGCACCTTTGGCGACGTTTGGGTGGATCTGGACCTCGCCGACCAGAGGGAAGGCCGCTGCTTCGTGGATGCCTTCCTGGACGCGGAACCCAATCGCTTAGGTGAGGATTTCCGGGCCGCCCTATTCCACCGCACGGCAGGTCATCCCTTGTTCACCATCGAACTGCTCCGTGCGATGCAGGAACGGGGCGACCTGGTCCGCGACGAGGCAGACGGCGCCTGGATTCGGGGCGCCACGTTGGACTGGCGCGCGCTGCCCGCTCGGGTAGAGGCAGTCATCGAGGCGCGCGTCGAGCACCTCGAACCGAGACTGCGTCAGATCGCCAGCGTGGCCAGCGTGCAGGGCGACCAGTTTACGGCTGAGGTGCTGGCTGCTGTACAGCGCGTCGACGAGATGTCCGCGCTGCAGGCCCTGAAGAGGCTGGAGACGTTGCACCGGCTGGTCAGAGAACAGGGCGAGGCGCAGATAGGATCGCGGCGGGTTGTGGCCTACAAGTTTGGCCACATCCTGATTCAACAGTACCTCTACCACCGTCTCAGCGGGGCGGAACGGCGCCTGCTGCACAGGCAGGTTGCTGCGGCGTTGGAGCATCTCTGCAGGGGGAATCCGGGTGAGATTGCCGTCCAGCTGGCCCACCACTTCCTCCAGGCCGGCGACGACGGCCCGGCCTTCCACTACTCGGTCCTGGCCGCCGAGCGCGCCGCGCGCAGACACGCGCACGAGGAAGCCATCACACTATACACCCAGGCCACCGAGCTAGCAGGGCGCGTGGCGCCCGACGTTGCCACGTTAGCCAGCCTGCACTGCAAACGTGGTCTGGCTCAGGAAACCCTGGGCAGGTTCGAACAGGCCCGCACCAACTACGAGACAGCACTCCAGATAGGACAAGCCGCCGGCGAACGTCGCGTTGAGTGGCGGGCTTTGCTCGACCTGGCCAGGTTGTGGGGTTCGCGCGACTATGCGGAGAGCCGTCTTCTTATCGACCAAGCCCTGGACCTGGCTCACGACATGGACGATCCAGCAGTCTATGCGGAAAGCCTGAACTGGGTAGGTAACTGGCACCTCAATGCGGATGACCTGCCGCTGACTATCGAGTACCACCGGCAAGCCCTGACCGTGGTGGAGCAGCTGGGGGACCCGCGGGAGACGGCTAGCACGCTGAATCTGCTGGGTCTCGCCAATCTGATCCGAGGCGAGCTTTCGGCCAGCGTGGAGTACTATGACCGCGCCATCGCGCTATGGCAACAGATGGACGACCAACCTAGCCTTGCGGCAAGCCTGACGGGCCGTGGGCTAGCCCATTGCAGCGCCTCCCTCATGAGTTCCACGATCATCCCACCGGCTACGCTGACCAACGCCCGCGCAGACCTGGAGGAGGCTCTCAGGATCGCGCGTGACACCAACTCGCCCTCGGCCGAGGCATGGGCGCTCTGGGCTCTGGGCGACCTGCACATAGGGGAGGGCCAGGTTGGGCGCGCTCTGGAAGCCGTCCAGGGTTCGCTGAGCGTCGCCACCGCTATGGGCCATCGCGAATGGATGGCCGGCAGCCGCTCTATCGTAGGACAATTGTACGTGGAGCTCTTCGCTGCCGAGGAAGCGCGACTACAGCTCAGGCAGGCGCTGGCCGAGGCAGAACAGCTCCATTCCCAACATTGGATCCACCACGCCACCGCGGCCCTCTCAGGAGCTTGCTGCTTACTCCACGACCTGGCACAGGGCCAGGCCTGGCTGGACACTCTGCTTTCTCCAGAGACGCCCATGGACAGCATCCGCAAACGTACCTGCTGGGCCAGGCGCGCCGAGCTGGCGCTCCTCCAGGGCCAGGCGTCTATGGCGCTAGAGATCGCCGAGCACCTGATCGCGTCAGCCCCTGGCATGTCACCAGGCAGAGTCATCCCTTACCTGTGGCAGTTGAAGGCCCAAGCTCTGGCAGCGATGGGGCAACCCGAGGAGGCCAGTTCCCTGCTTCAGGTCGCCCTGCAACACGCCCAGGTGCTGGGGGCCCGATCTCTCCTGTGGCGTTTACACGCCAACCTGGGCCATGTACACAGCACAGCGGGACAGACGGCAGAGGCTGAAGCCCACTTTTCGACCGCACGTCTGCTTGTCGACGAGTTGGCAGATACGATACGCGTTCAAGCTCTGAAAGACGGCTTTCTCCGCGGTGCACACGGGCTGCTCAGGTCCCCGCCGTAGCGCACACGGCACCCAACTGGGGCATTGGAGGCCGGATCTATCACCAGCCTCGTTGTCAACGGAAACCCAGACGTATTGGGCTGTGCACCCCACTTTGAGAAGATGCTGTACGACAACTCGCAGCTGGCCCGCGTCTACCTGCACGCCTGGGAGGTGACCGGTAACGAGTTCTTTCGCACCATCGTTGAGGAAACCCTGGACTATGTCGCGCGCGAGATGCGGGCACCCGAGGGGGGCTTTTACTCCACGCAGGACGCCGACAGCGAAGGGGAGGAAGGCAAGTTCTTTGTCTGGACCGGGGGCGAAATTCGCGCCGTCTTAGGCGACGACGCGGACGCGTTCATCGCCGCCTACGGCGTCACCCCAGGCGGCAATTTCGAAGGCAAGAACATCCTAGAATTCATCGGCGACATGGAGCAATGCCCTGCCCCGGCCGAGGCCCGCCGCAAGCTATTCGAGGCGCGAGAGAAACAGGTGCACCCCGGCCGCGACGACGTGTGTCGACCCAAACGTCGACACCCAGCAGTTTCGGCCTACGCCGAAACTGCAAAGCAAGGCCTGTGGCCTTGCCAAGGTCCTGACCTCCTGGAACGGTCTGATGCTGGCCGCCTTTGCCGAGGCGGCGCGGGCCTTCTCCCCCTCGCCCGGGACTGGGAGAGGGGATCAAGGGGTGAGGGCCGAAACCTACCGCCTGGTCGCCGAGCGCAACGCGGATTTCCTCCTCCGCGAGCTGAGACTGGAGAATGGACGTCTGCTTCGGACGTGGAAGCATCGTCCTGAGCGTGTCCTGGAAGGACCCAGCGAAGGAGCAGGAGAGGCCAAGCTCAACGGCTACCT
>JASFLR010000136.1:0-7363 GCA_050117995.1 Anaerolineae bacterium | reverse complement strand
GCAAGTGGAGCCCACACCCACCATGCCCACGATTGCCTACAGCGAGGGCATCTCTGATGGATGTCACGATTGCCACTTCTCGCTGACCGCCCTGGAGGCGAGCGCGGCCGATGCGAGCACCGCCAGCGACTACTTGATTGCGGCGGAGTCGATAGCTACAACCCACGGCAAGCTGGGCTGTCTGGCTTGCCATGGCGGCGACGGCGAAGCTGCGGACAAGGGCGCAGGTCATATGGGATTGGTGGCCGATATGAGCGTTGCGGATCCGGAGAAATGCATAATCTGCCACGAGGATATGCCGGACGAGTTCCCGAATGACCGATTGCGCCTGCCACACGGCACGCTCATCGAGCGGACCTTGTCGGAGGAACCCTGCGGTGTACACTGCAGTGATTGCCACGGCGGGGTAGGCCACGGTTTTGACCCGGTGTCGGGTGAGAAGTTCTGCTCGATGACGGTCTGCCTGGACTGTCACGAGGAGCGAGGCCTGGAGATTCAGGTAGCTGACTGCAATGCCTGCCACCTGGGGCCGCACGACGAAGAGTTGTCGCTGGCCTGTATCGATTGCCACAGGTCAACCGAGGTATGGCAAGACGTGGAAGCAAGCGCGCACCCGGTGTCGTTGGAGGGCAAGCATGGCGAACGGGCCTGCTTTGACTGCCACCAGTATCCCAACTTCAGTGGACTGAGCAGCAAATGCAGTGACTGTCACGAATCGATTCACACCGATTGGGACGATGACGATTGCAGTGCATGCCACGATCCTAGCGGTGGCTGGGAATTCGCGGCCTCGGGCTGGGATGGGCATGCGGATCTGTGGGATCAGTACAAAGGTCAGCACACGAAGGTGAGCTGCAACGGCTGCCACTTTGATGGCTACGATCTGGATCCTGCCTGCACCACGTGCCACAAGGTTCCGTCAAGTCACGACGACGGGCGGGGAGAGAACGACTGCACCTTGTGCCACCAGGCGGATCAGGCGTGGGATGCGAATGCACCCGAAGGCTAGCGCCATCGATCGGGGTTGAACTATGACTGCACTGAGAGAGAGGACCATGAGCGAAACGAAGAGGCTGTTCCGAGTCTGGGGCGTTATGACGGCTGTGATCCCGATACTGATCGTGGCAGTCCTGGCGCTGACCGGCTGCAGCGGCCCGGGAGAGATCGCGGTAGTAGAGCCCACGGCTACGATCTATGCGCCGCCGCCGACGGACATCCCAGCGCCGCCGCCAGGACCTACGCCGGCAGCCCTGGATTTTCCGATTGCGGCACCGACGCGGGCCGAGGCTGAGCCAGAGGAAGAGGCGAGCGACGCCACCTGCGTGGACTGCCATACCAGCGAGCAGGTTCTGCGGGCTATGGCAACGGAGGAAGAGGCGCCAGAGGTTGAGTCCGAAGGCGAGGGCTGAGGTGGCGCACTGCCTCCGGTGGAGGCATGGGAGAAGGTATACTTCAACCAAGAATCGTTCTTTGAGACTGTGCACGGGCGGTATGGGTGCATTACGTGCCACGGGGGTGTGGGCGACAGCATGGACTTTGAGGCTGCACACGAAGGCATTGTCCGCGAGCCTGCTTCGGCGGAAGCCTGCGGCGACTGCCACCCGGACCAGGTAGCCACAGACGCTACCAGTCTGCACAGCAATCTGGCTGGTTACACGGCGGTGTTGGAAGCACGAAGCGCGCCTGAGAAGATGGATCAGCTGGATGAGATGATGGGCAATCACTGTGAGTCGTGCCACACTACCTGTGGCCAGTGTCACGTGAGCCGGCCCACGAACCTGGGTGGCGGGCTGGTGGAAGGACACGAGTTCAAGGAGATCCCGCCGATGAACTTGACCTGCACAGGTTGCCACGGTAGCCGCATCGATGACGAATACAAGGGTAAGAATGAGGGTGTGAAGGCGGACGTTCACTGGATGAAGGCTGGAATGTCCTGCTTCGAGTGCCACTCGGCTGACGAGTTGCACGGGGCACTAGGTGAGTTCGAGCACCGGTACGATGGCCCTGCCATTCCTGGTTGCCAGGATACTGGTTGCCATTCCGATATTGTTGCTGAGAGTGGGCTCACCTATCACAGCGGGTTCCACTTTGAAGCCATGAGCTGCCAGGTATGCCACTCGACGACGTACAAGAACTGCTACAGTTGCCATGTAGCTCAGGAAGATGGGGTACCGTACTATCAGATCGAGCCGTCGGTGATGGCTTTCAAGATCGGGCGCAATCCGCTGCAGAGCGAGGACCGGCCCTGGGAGTATGTCCCGGTGAGGCATGTGCCTGTGGATTCCGAGTCGTTTGCTTACTATGGCGAGGATCTGCTGCCGAACTTTGATGCGTTGCCGACTTGGAAGTATGCGACGCCGCACAATATTCAGCGCAACACGCCACAGACCGAGACCTGCAATTCTTGCCACGGCAATAGCGAAGTGTTCCTGACGGCGGATGATGTTCTGCCGGAGGAGCAAGAGGCGAATGCGGACGTCATTGTCGAAGAAGTGCCGCCCGCTATGCCGTAAGGGACGATGACGGTTCTTTTGTGGAGATGGAGTCGACCAGATGACTACGCCAGCTGCGACCAAAACTGATCTACTTCTCATGGGCCTCTTGCTGGACCGGCCGATACACGGCTATGAGCTTTACCAGACGATCCAGAGTGAGGGGATCGACGGGTGGTTCAGTATCAGTGCCGCCGGGGTATACTACTCCTTGCGCAAGCTCCATGAGCACGGACTGGTGGTCGAGTCGCGGCAGCGCAGAGGAGGAAGCGCAAGCAAGTCTATCTATCGCTTGACGGCGAGTGGCCGTTCGGCGTTCATGCAGGCGATGGAGGCTGAGCTGGCGAGCCAGGAAGAGCCGAGTCTGAACTACGATCTGGCTATCTATCTCTTGAACAGAGTTCCTGTAGGGCGAGCCCTGCCGCCTCTGGAGCGTCGTGAGGCGTTTCTTGCCCAGCGGGCAAAGGCAGTACAGGCTGAAATTGCAGAGAAGGAAGCGCGGGAGGACTCGCCCTTGAAGCTGGCCATTCTGGATCACAAGCTCCGCTTCCTGGAGATGGAGAGGGAGTGGCTGGCGGGTGTAACGGCTGGTGTTCGTCAAGAGAGCGGTATACGGGTTGCACCAGACAACGGTCACCCGAGACTGATGGTTCTCGATGGTAACCTGCGCGACTTTCACCTGCCGGATCTGCTCTACTTGATCATATCGGGGCAGCACAGTGGTACCCTGCGGGTCACCGATGGGAACAGGGTGCGCACGATGGTTTTTGCAGAGGGCACGCTAGAGTGTGCCAGCTGTCAAGAACAGCGAGGGGCGGCCGCTCTGGAGACGTGTGACGAGGTGGTGACGGGCCTGTGTGAGGTTTTTGGCTGGCAGGAAGGGCGTTTCACCTTTGACCAGACAGGGGAACGTGTGCCTGGATGTGTGCCGCTGGAATGCAGTATCGAGGGGTTGATCCTGCGTGGTTGTCGTAAGGTGGATAGCTGGGCCATCATCCAGCAGCTGGTACCCTCGGAGGAGATTATCTTTGAGGTGGGTCCTGCCGCCCGTCGTGTTGAGCAGCTCGACCTGACGCCGACTGAGGAACGGGTTGTGGCAGCGGTGGATGGTGTCAGTGACGTGGCGGCAATCGCCCGTGAGCTGGACATGACGCTGTTCGATGCCAGCCGGACGTTCTACTGCTTGGCAGCGGTGGGTGTGCTACAGACCGCGGATCTGGACAAGATACTCCTGCGGCGGGTGTTTCGCGAGATTACTGAGATGATGTGCCAGGGTATCACTCCTTGGCGCTCATCGCCTGACGATCGCTCATGCGAGCAAGAGGTCAATGAACGCACCAGAGCGCTGCCTATCTCTTTGGTGGACGGGAGAATTAAGGATCAGGTCGGCCGTGAGATGGATACGGATGACCTGAAGGATACGTACACTAAGTTTCTTTCGGAGCAGTTTTCGGTGGTGAGCCGTCGCTTCGGACGGACCAATGCACAGCAGTCGTTCGACCAGGCCTTGCGCCAGCTAGCACCTGAGCTTCAGACTGTGGCCAAGCGCTATGGCCTCGACCGGCTGTCAAGGAATTAGGCTAAGGATTCTCAACTCAAGAGGTCGAAGAGGAGGATATCATGACAAAGGTTCAGACAGGACAAGGTCCCACGAAAGCAATGCGCTGGACGGCGCGCATTATAGCCCTTGTGGCCACCGGACTTTTTGTGTTCTTTGCCGTCGATCTTGGCGCTAGGGTCTTTCCGAGACTCTCCTGGGGCCCCCAAGGGATCCCGCTGCTCATCGTGGTGGGGATTGCCCTGGCGGGTGTCCTGATTGCGTGGCGCTGGGAGCTGGTCGGTGGCATCATGACGGTAGCGGGCGCAACTGGCATTGTGGCGCTAGTTTGCCTGGGCTCTGGAATGGACATGCTGCTATGTGCATTTCTGTTTAGCCTGCCGCTGTATGTGGCTGGTGCCCTGTACCTGGGATGCTGCTGGCGAACACGGGGCCTCGGATTCGCGCAAGAGTCGTAGAGTAGGCTCGATGCGGCTGGCCCGGATGATCTTGTAGATCCGGGCCAGCGCGCGCGGGTTTGCGCGGCTGCACGCTAGAGCGCGTGTCAGGCAATCTCGCCGGGGATAGTGCCTGGTCCGGGCTTGCGTCCGGGGCCAGTGCGTCGGTGATGGATATAGCTACTGGCTGTTCTGACGACTTAGGGGTGCAGGTGCTGCTCTACCCGGCTATCCCGTTCTGTGGTGGCCTGCATCATCATCAGGAACACAGCCGGCTGGCTGTTGGGGTTGCGCCAGCGGTGTAGTTGCTCGGCCCGAAATAGCAGGCTGTCGCCGGGATTCAGAACAAAGTTCGAACCGGCTATGTCGATATCCAGCCGGCCCTCGAGAATAAGGATCAGTTCGCTCCCCTGGTGCGCCATCAGTTGCCTGCCACTGCTGGCCCCCGCCTTCAGGGTCACTATGAAGGGATCGCAGGCCTGCCCCTCCAGGCCGTACCCCAAGCTTTCCAGCATAACGCTCGCACTGCCGGAGCGAGTGCGTTCGTCAACCCGGGTCAGGATCATCTGTGTCTTTTGGTCAGGCAAGGTAAAGAAGGAATTGATGTGGACACCCAGGGCTGAGGCCAGGCGCTGCAAGGTGGACACGCTAGGAGATGTGGCCCCACGCTCGATGAGGCTGATGGTATTGGGCGACAGGTCGCACAACTCGGCCAGGGCACGCAGCGACAGGCCGCGTTCGGTCCGCAGCTCAAGGACCCGAGCGCCAACATCGGGGGACTCTTGCTCGCTCATGGTCATTCCTTTCCTCTTCTGTATGGTCAGGCAATTCCGCGATCCGGTAGACCGCAAGCGTTCGCACTGAGCGGAGTGGATGCGTAGGTTTCAGGCAATGTGACTATGGCGAACTGTGGAGTATTATAGCACATCCTGCCTGGTAACTGCAAATCGGCGCGGAGTGTCCTTGGCACAGGCATGCCCGACTGATTCGCGCGCTACGGAGGAAGTAGCTTGTCGAATTCGTAACGCCTGGCGACTTCCTGTAGCTCGGGGGCAAGCTGGCGCAGCGTTCGCTCGAAAGACTGGCGGGCATTATCCGGCCCGAATCGCTGGCTAACCACCTCCAGTTGCGCCAACAGGAAAGCGCGTTACATGTCGACCAGCCCATCGGTTCTTAGCTGGGGATTGGCCTGATCCTCGATCCGGCCGCGGCTCAAGCATAAAGGCAGGTGCCCGGTTCGCTCGTTGACCATTTCCTCGCAGGTGCGATCCTCGGGCACTTCCCGCCAGGCAACGGTGCTGCTGCACATCAGCTCGGCAATCTCGCGAAAGAGCCGGCGCAAGCGGATCTTGTCCAGGTCGGCTGTGCGCACCACGCCTACAGCCGCCAGGCAGTAAAATGCCCGACTGGTTTCGAACACGGTCAATTCTACCTCATGGGCGACGGTTGCCACATCCTTGACCCCGTCGACAGCTGACACAACCTGTTCCTCAGCTTCTGTCAGATCAAAGGCATCCAGTCGCGCGGCACCTGTGCCCAGCTCAAAGATGGTGTCGGCCGAGGGGATCAGGCGCTGAATGATCGTCCAGTTGTCTACCCAGCGACAGCCACGGAGGATAAGGTCCTCGGCGCTCATGTTCAGAGGCACGCAAAAGTCCTCAGTGCCCATTTCTTGATCGAAGGTGAACTGTCCCTCTTGCCAGCGGAAGAGGTCGTAGATTCCAGATCGCACATGTTCGGGCGCGGTGGGTGGGATCGGAGGCTCGTCCTGGCGGCGGGAGGTGGCGCACACTGGCTGGCCCTTCTCGAAGGTGAGGGTGCGAATATGGATCCCATCGGTGACTGTCAGCCTGCCGCTGTGCTTGCCCGAGACGATGAGGCGGAAAAGATCGGGCAAGTGGTAATGTCGCAAGTCCCCTCTGAGGATCATCAAACCAGGTCGCTCACCGGCGTAGGGATAGCCCGCCTCACCCTCGCCCTCGATGCCGTGGATCACGTCGGCGAGCCAGTTCTGCTCCATTTCCAAGTAGCGAAGTTTGTGATCGAGTACAGCCAGTCTCAGAGAGGATCCGTTGCGGTCTTGTTCTGCCGCCAGTATGGACTGGACCTCCCGGGCCTGTTCAGCCAGGAAGGCCTGATGCTGTTCCAGGAGGGTGATGGCTTGCTGGAAGGGGAGCTTGTTCAGCAGGTAGATAACCAGATCATAGTCGAGGGATGCCGTCTTCTGGTTGAGAGCCTGTGCCTCCATGGCAGAAAAAAAGGCGGTTCGCCCCTCCTCGGTCAACCGGAAGATCGATTTGCGGCTACTGCCTCCACCCCTTTGTCGCGATTCAGCGACCAGCCCCCGGTCGCGCAACTTGCCCAGCGAGTAGTAGACGCCGGCCATGCTGACGTTGAACCAGGTATCGATCTCCTCGGTTTGGATCTGCTGGTACAGCTCGTAGCCATGCTTGGGCCGGTCCAGCAGCAGACCGAGGAGCAGAAGATCGATTTTGGTGGTGGATGGAGCGCTCATCGGGCTTGTCTCCTCATGGGCTGGCCAATAGTATAGCAGGGATTGGTTGGCTGGTCAAAGATTGTGCCATTTTTGACAAGCAGTCTGGGCCATGCTATAATCTGCCCTGTGTTCGCAGATTTCGAGTACTCAGGACTGAGTACTCGATTACCATGACCCCTGTAACATGGAGTACGAATTGAATCACCAGATTTTGCATTACCCTGCAGTGTGGGGAGGCGAATCTCTCAATACCCAAGAAAGGAATGGCCTATGAGGAAATTCACAGTAGTGAATCTGGTTCTGGTGCTCAGTTTGCTGTTGGGGGCTGTTGCCTTTGCTGCGGACGATATTACGGCAGATGCCAATGGCTACTTCAGCG
>JASFLR010000135.1:0-7387 GCA_050117995.1 Anaerolineae bacterium | reverse complement strand
CTCCGTCCCAGTACTTTCGGTCCGCACAAAGGAAGGCATCACACAGAAGCTACCGGAGGCCCGTCCCTGTCGGCGTGTCTTGGTGCCGCTGGATGGCTCGAAACTGGCCGAGCAGGTCCTGCCAGCCATTATCCCAATCGCAGCTGCCCTCGGATGTGAAGTCGCCCTTTTGCGCGTGCTCGTCGTTGACACAGATGGACCGTTCGCCGGAAGATGGTACCTGCCGCAAAATAGCAGCTTCGAGGCTGCCGACCAGGACGCTCGTTCCTATCTTGAGTGCCTGGCAAGCCATATCGAAGGGCAAGGAATACGGGTATCTACTGCTGTTCAACTGGGGTCTGTTGCCAAATCCATTGTCGACTATGCCGAGGCCATGACGTAGATCTGATCGCCATGTGCACCCATGGCCGAACCGGGATTGCGCGCTGGGCCCTGGGCAGCGTGGCCGACCGCGTCCTACGCGCAGGTGACAAGCCGGTCCTTCTGGTTCGGGCCAGGAGAAGCTAGTAGTCTAGGGCAAAGAGAAATGGCGAATTGAAATGGTAGAGCTAGGGATTTTGACGTGTCTCATTCCCATCCTGCTGGCCAAGGCCCAGGAAGTAGCCAGAGTCGGTTCGCCTATTACGATTGGGTAGTGAAAGGACCATGCACATCGAAATTCTGGGAACAGAGTCTCTTGGGGTACGAGGGCTCTGCTGCATGGTGGAGACCTGTGACCGCAAGATTGTGATTGACCCCGGGCTGGCGCTGGGCTATCAGCGGCACGGGTTGCTTCCGCACCCGGCCCAGGTGGCCGTGGGCGAGCAGGTCCGGCAGCTTATCGTCTCTGCGTTGGAGTCTGCGACCGATGTGGTCATGAGCCACTTCCATGGGGATCACGTGCCCTTGCCGGATGCTAACCCTTATCAACTGCAAGCCCAGGCGGTAGCGGCGTTGATCCGGCGGTGCAACCTTTGGGCCAAGGGAGACCAAGGGCTTTCTGCCAACATGACACGTCGCCGGGCAGCCCTGGCCGAGACGTTGGGCAGGGAGATTCCCGGCGCTGAAGGGCAGCACGATGGTGTGCTTCTCTTTTCGCGAGCCGTGCCACATGGGACGCTGAATACGCACCTCGGCACGGTGATGATGACCTGTATCAAGGTCGAGGATGCCATCTTTGTTCATGCTAGCGATATCCAGCTTCTCAATCGTCGAGCCATTTCGCAGATACTGCACTGGGGTCCAGACATCGTGCTGGTAGGGGGCCCGCCGCTGTATCTGTCTGCCCTGTCGCAGGGCGAACGCACTCTGGCGTGGACCAATGCACGCAGGCTTGCTGATCAGGTGGAACTGGTGATCCTGGACCATCATCTGCTGCGCAGCGAAACGGGGCTCTCGTGGCTTAATCGTCTGTCGCGCGAGGCGAACGGAAAGGTGATCTGTGCGGCCGACTACATGGGGCGGCCCCGTTGTCTGCTGGAGGCACGCCGGGTGCAACTATACGCAGAGATGCCGGTTCCGGACGGTTGGCATGAGGCGTACGCCCGCGGCAAAGCCGGCACTGAACGCTATCAGCACTATCGTCAGTTATGTGCACCCCATGCCTGAGGGAAAGCAGAGGTTAGCAAGAATGGCTGAGACGCTCCAATCCAATTTTGCAGATCGTTGTATCATATCTTGCGGAATGCTCCACCCGGAGCTAACTCATCTCATAGAGACCGGGTTCATGAATCCGCGCCGGATCCTGTTCACCCCACCGGGCCTGCACGCCCTGCCGCAAAAGCTCGAAGAGCATCTGCTCACCAGGCTGGCACAGGCGCGAGACTCCTGTCCCGATGACGAGATCATTGTCGTGTATGGCAAAAAGTGCCACGTCAGCACGGAGGAACCGTTCAAACGGGTGGACTCGATCCTGGAGGATGTAGGCCGGGGGATTGTAAGGGTCCAGGGCGAGTATGGATACGATATGCTGACGGGCTTTGAACAGCGGCAACAGATCAGCGGCGGGAGGCAGGATAAGATCCTATGGTTCACGCCGGGCTGGCTCAAGAGCTGGAAAGCCGTCTACCAGCACTACTTCGGGTGGGATGAGGCTGACGCCAACGCCAACTTCCCAGGTTTCTACGACAAGATCATCGTCCTGGACGGTCTTGGCGCTGCCGAGGAGTACATGGCGCAGCATCCGGAGGAGATTCTTGAGCTGTTCGATTGGACGGGTCTGGAGGTCGAGTTCCATCCGATCAGCCTCGACCGTCTAAAAGGCCTGCTGGCTGAGGCCCTATTCCCTGCCATGTCTGGCCTGGGGGTGCAACTGTCTTGAATAATGAGAAGGCTGCAGCAGGATACTCTGTGCAATCTTTGCACGATACCCGGCAAGTGAATAGTACTCTTGAGAGAAGTCAATGAGGGTAATCTGTGTAGTTGACGATGCAGTTCAGCGCAGCTCTCCGTACTGGGGTGAGCATGGCTTGGCTTTTCTGATCGAGGCGGAAGGCAGGCGTGTGCTTTTCGACACCGGCCAGAGTGGAACCGTTCTTCTTCACAACCTGGGGTTGCTGGGCATTCACCCGCAGACAATAGACGCCCTGGCAATCAGCCACGGCCACTACGATCACACGGGCGGCCTGCCAGCCCTGGTGGAGAGCTTGCGACCGGGCACTGCCCTGTACGCCAACCCCGACCTGTTCCGTGAGCGATTCTCCCGGAGCGAGGGCGATGTGCAAAGCATCGGCCCTTCTGTGACCAAAGAGGCGCTGGCTGCGCGACTGGCGCTCAAGCTGGGCGGCGAGCCCCAGGAGATCCTGCCTGGTCTGTGGACAACGGGCGCGATCTCCGAGCGACCCGAACCGGAGGGCAAGAGCAACTATCACCTGATGCGTGAGGGAGAGGCTCTGGTTGCCGATGCCTATCTGGACGACATGGCCCTGGTGTTCACGATGGGAGACCACCTCGTACTGCTGTGCGGTTGCTGCCATGCCGGGTTGCTTAACACGCTGGCACACGTAGAACAGGCCTTCGAGAGACCTACCTCGATTATCGCTGGTGGCCTGCATCTGACCAGTGCTACCGCCCAGGACTTGCAGCACGTCGGCCAGGTGCTGCTGTCGATGCCAGCACTGCAGCGAGTTTACCCCAACCACTGTACCGGAGAAGCGGCCTTTGTGGCATTGACGCAGATTCTGGGGCCGGCCGTCGTGCATCCCTGCCCGGTGGGTACTGTCTTGGAGTTCTGATGCGGATGTCTCTGCCCAACAGATCCGGGACCATTGCCATGTTCCAGATGCCCTTGCCCGGCAGTCCCGCGACGCTAGCCGCTGAGTCACGGAGGGTTTGCCATCATGTCAGGTCCGTCCGAACAGCAGGTCACAGCAAAGATAGAGCGGCGGCTTGCCAAGGTAAGCGCCGGTAAGAAGAGGGATCTTCCTCCTGCTCGGGGAGGAGGTAGGCGTGCTTCGAGCAGGGCGCCCGTCTTCCTGGCGGGGGCCAACCAAGGGAATTCCGAACAGCTCAAATCAGCGATTCGCGACGCGGCAGAAGCGGCTACCGATTTCTCTTGGCTGTCCAGGGGCGACCCGGTGTTCATCAAACCTGTCCTGAACTCAGGCAATCCCTATCCTGACACGACGAGCCCCTTGGCCGTTGGGGCCATGATCGAGGTCCTCAAAGAGAAGGGGGCAGGGCGGATCATCGTAGGAGACATGTCCGGCGTCGAACACGTCAAACTCTCCAAAGACCGGCTCCGGGGTAGTACTCGCACTCTGATGGGGACTTCGGGGCTGGCCGCCACTGTCATGGCCGCTGGTGGAGAGCTGCATGCCTTCGAGGAAGGTGGCTGGGACGACTTCTATGCAGAACCCCCGACCGCGGGCTCCAATTGGCAGGGTGAGTTGATGATGCCCAATATCCTACGAGAGGTAGAGCACATCATCCTCATGCCCCGTTGCGGCCGTCACGTGCTGGCCGGGGCCTCGTTGGGTCTCAAGGCTGCGGTAGGCTATTGGCGTACCGACACACGCCTGGAGTACCACCGGGATGCCTCTACCTTTCACGAAAAGACTGCGGAAGGCAACACTGCGGCTACCCTGCTCAACAAACAGCGGCTCGTGCTCACAGCGGCGGACAAGGTACTGGCCACCTTTGGCCCCGATGATGGCCGTGTCTGCCAGCCGCAGGTCGGGCTGGTGATCGCCTCAGAGTCAGTCGTGGCTCACGATATGATCTCACTGGCCTGGCTGATCGAAACCAGGCGCGAGATGCCCTTTCCTAGAGATTCATTCCGAGACAAGAGCCAGCTGCTGGCCAGGTTTGCCAACCGTGTGGTCGTCGGCTTCTTGGCCAACTGGAAAACTGCCTTGAATGCCGAGACTTTGACCAAGAATGATCTCCGTTCCATCGGGGATGATCGGGTTCTCAACCATGCCTACCGGGTCTTGGGCGGGAGGCCGGAGATCGTCCTTGAAGCCGTGAACGACCTTGTCCCAGAGGAGCTGCAACGGCGGTTGAGCAGGATGAGCACACCGTCGGAGAACTGACGTACAGAGGAGGCCATACACATGATCGCGTTTGGACCGGTTCCTTCCAGGAGGTTGGGGCGGAGCCTGGGCATTAACAACATCCCGCCCAAGATTTGCACCTATTCGTGCGTCTACTGCCAGCTCGGTCGCACCCTCAAGATGGAGGTGGATCGCCGCGCTTTCTACGAGCCGGAAAAAGTCGTGAGCGACGTAGCCGACAAAGTGGCCAGGACGAGGCAATCTGGGGAAGCTATCGAGTACCTCACTTTTGTGCCGGATGGAGAGCCCACACTGGACATAAATCTCGGCCAGGAGATCGAGCGCTTGAAGACCCTGGACCTGCCTACCGCCGTGATCAGCAATGCTTCTCTTATCTGGCGGAAGGACGTGCGCCAAGATCTGATGGACGCGGACTGGGTCTCGCTAAAGGTGGATGCCGTTGAGGAAGTAGCCTGGCGACAGATCGACCGCCCCCACGGCAGCCTGGACCTGTCCTCGATCCTCGACGGCATGCTGTCGTTTGCTAGCAAGTATACTGGAGAGTTGGTGACAGAGACCATGCTTGTGTCCGGCGTCAACGACGGTGAGAGGTACTCGAAAGCTCTGGCGGGCTTCCTGGCGCGCCTGCAGCCTAACCGCGCCTACCTATCCATCCCCACTCGCCCACCGGCTGAGCTGTGGGCACGAGCGCCTGATGAGCAGGCGGTCAATCGGGCATACCAGATGCTTCAGAGTGAGGTACAGCAGGTGGAGTGCCTTATTGGTTACGAAGGCAATGCATTCGCCTTTACGGGAGATGTAGAAGAAGATCTATTGAGCATAACGGCCGTGCATCCAATGCGTGAGGATGCCGTGAGCCAGTTCCTGGCCCGGGCGGAAGCAACTTGGGCGGTCGTTGAGCGATTGGTGGCACAGGATCGTCTCGTGCAGGCGGACTATGATGGCTACCGATATTACCTCAGACGGTTTATCAAGCCCCGCGCTGACTAGCAGTCTGCGACGGAGTATAGCATGGGACAAATGTGATGTGGTTGAGCCGAGGAGATGGCACGCTGGCAAGTCTGCTTCTGGGCAGTGTTGGCCATCGCGTGCTGGGCCATGCGCGTGTCCCGGTTACGGTCGTCAAGCCCAGGAGACAGAGACTGGCTGCAGGCCGCGTCTTGGCCAGCGCAAAAGACAGTTCAGTCAGATGGGAGAAGCGCAGATGATAGTCAAGAACTATCGTGACGTGAGGGCCGAGCCTGTGCTCAAAGAGCCGGGGGTGACCGTGCGTTGGCTAGTCAGCGAGTTTGACGAGACGCCTCGCTATGCGCTGCGCCTCTATGAAATCGAGCCGGGATGGGCCACAAGGGCCCATACTCACTACTGGGAACACCAGGTATTTGTGTTGGCAGGGCGGGGAGCGGTGATCGCTGGTGAGCAGGAAGCAGTGCTTGGGGAGGGAGACCTGGTCTATGTTCCACCAGGGGAGCGCCACCAGTTCATCAACCGGGGTGAGAAGTCGTTCCACTTCTTGATGGCACTGCCGATTCCCCAGACTGCGACCGGGTGAGCTGGATGCGGCGCTCGGCCTTCACCCCGTTCGCCGGCTACATGTGTCTGCCCAGCTGTCCGTGGGTTGAAGCCTCCTCTATCCATTGACGGCTCGTCTCCTGCCGGCGGCAATCAGGGCACAGGGTCCAGGACTCGGCAACTTCAGGTAGCATGTCCTCAATAAAGATCATGGCTGTTGGAGCGAATAACTGTCCCCGTCAAGAACCGCACTGGATCAATCCGTTCGTCCTTCAGATTGGCGCTGGCCAGGTCGCTTTCAGAACGGAGCTATGGTATAATCATCTCGCTTCAGCGCCAGTATCAAGGAGGACAGAGATGGCATCAGAACAGCTCCTGCATGATCTGTGCACCCACCGTGCCGTGGAAGAATGTGCTGATTGCGGTGTCTCGGGCAGCCTGATGTGCCGCTTTGAGAATGTGGACCTGATTAGTTTCTTTCTGAGCTTTATGACCGTTGGAATAGCCGTCGTGGCAGGTATGCTTCGCGGCGGCTATGGTTGGTGGCTCTTGGGTTGGCTGGTCATCTGGGTCCTATTCTTTTTTGTCGTCGAAGGGCGGGTACTGTGCAGCCATTGCCCCTTCTGGGCCGAGGATAGCTTGGTGTTGCACTGTCACGCCAACTATGGTGTGATCAAATTCTGGAAGTTCAGGCCAGGGCCGATGAATCGCCTGGAAAAGTGGTCATTCGGTGCCGGTGCCGCTGTGTTCGGACTCTACCCTCTCGTGTTCCTGGTTCTCGGCGGGGAGTGGCTTCTCCTGGTCATAGGGGTTACGGCCATCGCCAGCTCTGCCCTCAACCTGCGAAGGAACGTTTGCGTTCGGTGCGTCAATTTCTCCTGCCCGGTTAATGCGGTGCCCAAGTCGCTGGTCGATGCCTATCTGCGGCGCAACCCGATCATGCGGGAAGCGTGGGAAGCAGCCGGCTATCGATTGGACGAGTAAGTGGGCGGCGGGGCAAAGTGCCTCTGCGCCTGCGGAAATCCCGAGGGCGGAGAAGCTGCATCAAGTTGACACAGGTAGCGAGCTGTGCTCAGGTCTGTTGATTCAGGTGTTGCTGCCACCACTTCGAGGACTCTTCGGCAGCGTGAAATACCAGCAACAGCCTGGCTGGCTCAGTGCTCAGATTGCACCCGCAATGGGGCTGGTTCGCCTGGAACATCAGACTATCTCCTACCTCGAGTTGGTAAGCGTGGTCTGCGACCCGGTATTCAACTTCGCCCTCCAGGCAGAAAACAAACTCCTCTCCCAAATGGACGACCGGATCGGCCCCGGTTCCAGCACCCGGCTGCAGAGTAACCAGGTAGGGCTCCATGCACTGGTCGGAGAGTCCTTCGGCCAGA
>JASFLR010000134.1:0-7390 GCA_050117995.1 Anaerolineae bacterium | reverse complement strand
ACGACCGCAGCCGAGATGCTGCCGTTAATGTCAGTATGGAATACGATACCCATCTGCTTCGGCCCCAACTGGGCCAGCGGGTGATCGGCGGGCAGCCGCGTCGGCCGCACGCTGAGCCGATACCCGCCGCCTTCAGCCTCGGCTGTCGCCACCAGCTTGATGCGCATGCCCTCAGCAGCCGCCGCCTTCAAAGCTTCTTCGTCAACACCCCTAATACCTGTCACCTCGACGTCGTCGAGCTTTGCTGGAAATCTCAACACGCTATGCGCCAGGATGACCAGCTTGTTGGCCGCATCCCAGCCCTCGACATCGAGAGTAGGATCCGTCTCAGCATGGCCCGCCGCCTGGGCATGGGACAGCGCTTCCTCATAGCTCATCCCGTCCTGCGCCATCCGCGTCAGAATATAGTTGGTTGTCAGGTTTAGAACGCCCTCCAGGCGGTGGATCTCGGCCACAGCAAGGTCGCGCTGGCCAATGTTCACCGCCGGCAGCCCCCCAGCCACGGTAGCGTCATAGCGTAGCTGCACGCCATTGTCCCGGGCCAGTTGGGCCAGGCGTGGGAAGGCCAGCACCAGCGGCGCCTTGTTGGCAGTGACCACGTGCATGCCATCTGACAGCGCCGCCTCGATGCAGGCCAGGGCCGGCTGCCCATCTACGATGTTGGCCGGAGAGGCTTCCACAAGCAGGTCGGCGCCCCCTGCCTGCACCATCTCCAATCCAGTTTCCGCGGGCACACCCCACCGTGGGTGCTCGCCGACACCCCGCCCTCCCTGCTTGAGCGCCACGATTTCTGAAACCGGGAGCCCCTCTGGATTGCGGGCAACCCCCGAGCGGTCCGCCACGCCGACCAAGATCAGTTCCAGGTCCAGTCGCTCGCGTAGGATAGCGCGCTTGCTTTCCACCAGATTCAGAAAGCGTAACCCCACGTTCCCCGCCCCGATCAACATGAATTTCACCAGCCGCGTCTCGCCTGTAGACATCGCTTCCCCCATTGATAATCTGAACCGCAGTCCAACCTAGACGTCGATGCCAAAAAACTCGGCCAGCCGCCGCAGCCAATCCTCGATCTGGTGCCACATTGAGGGTATGCCATCACCCAGCGCCCTACTCGCTGCCTGATCCTCCAGTTCAAAGGTCTCGAGACTACCCGACGGTTGCCCCTCGTCATCATAGTCGATCCGCACGTAGCTGAGCCGGCGATGCTCGGTGAAACGCTCCGGATGAGTGAATAGCTCTTTCCACGTGTCCCTGTCGCTGCTGCCCATGTCTGCGCGCCAGGTCCAGGTCCCACTGTTGATGTAGGCACCGCCATCAGGCAAATCCTCGACGCCGGCGTCGTGCGTGTGCCCAAAGGTGACCAGCTTGACCCCCTCCTCCTGAGCTCTTGCTTTGGCCATCTCGTAGAGCGAGGATCTGACACGGGCACGGATCTTATTGCCCATCTCCACCGGGTCATCTGCGCCAGCGGCGGTCCGAAAGCCCTCAGCTGCAGGCTCTGCTGGTGCGCCCATCAAGTCTGCGAGCTCGGAGTTGAACTGCGCTCGAAAATCGGCGTCCGTCTCGTAACGTCCCGCGAGCGCCTCCATGCGAAGATCGTCCTCCAAGTCGAGGACAAGTGCTTCCGCAGCAGGTGCGGCCGGAGCCCGCAGGCCCTCCCACAGGACGCCAGGCAGGGCTCCGGCGAGCCGGGAAATTGCCCTCAGCGCAAAGCCAAAGTCGAAAGCCAGTGCGTACCAGATCAGCGCCGTGATCGGCTTCACGCCATCGATCCAGTACTTCTCTCGTTCTACCTTGTTGAACACATCCATCACGAACCAGGAACCCAGCGGTAGATCCAGTTGCAGCGGGTCCTTATGGTCGTGGGGCTCTTCCATGTCCTTCACCCTATCGACCGCCTCGGCATACTGATTCCCATGCTCCACGTAGATGCCCTCTCGGACAATGCGTCGCTCCTCGAAAGAGACCAACGCGTGCCGCCCGCTGTTAGCACCCAATGCATCGCGGATCATCGACTGCACGCCACTCCAGTGGAGGTTGAGATCGTGGTTCCCCTTGACAAAGGTCACATACCGCTTGGGCGGTCCCACCCGCAAAAAGCCCCCCAGCGCCTCAAAGAAGGCACGGTGCCCATCGATAATCAGCGCCATCTTGAGCATCGAATCCTCTTCTGACGACGAATGATACTGCTTGGGTGGATACTCGAAGATTGGGTCGAATTCGGCTACATGCGGCACCTGGAGCATCTCGAACGCATCTCCATTGACGATCAGCTCCACCTCCGCGCCCTCGCACTCGCTCTCAGTCACGAGCCCATCCATGAAAACAGTGAACTCGCGATCGCTGGCAAAATCCTCCAGAGGATTCCCCTCTGCGATCCGACCAGCACTCAGGTGCAAATCACTAATGACAATCTTGAACTTGCCCGGCATCGCTCCCTCCTCACTCCTGGCATTCCGCATCATGGATCTGCCACAGTGTTTCGAGCCAGTGGGGCATCGTGGCCTCGGGTATCAAATCCCCACGGCGCAGGTATGGTTTTATGTCCAATACCGGTGTGCCTTCATACGCATCCAGCCCCTCGACAACCAGCCGGCTACCATCGCGTTCCAGCAAACGGACTGCTGTCAGGCCTATAGGAAATGGCCGGTGTGGAGAGCGCGTCGCAAAGAGACCGACCAAAGGCAATTCCAGCCGACGCTCCGGATGAACATGTCGAGTTGTCGGCGGGTCGTCATACCTATCGATCCACCACAAGACCCAGATGTGAGAGAATTCATCGATACCATCCAAGGCCTTGGCCCAGGCCGCATCGACCGTGATCTCGGCAGTCTCCACATCGCCTGATCCTTTGGCCCTGCCACTTGGCTGATCAGGTCGCGGTCTTCCCCGAGTCACGGTACCTACGGCACGCTCCCCCATTCCTCGCTCGGTCCCCATAGCCCTCCTCGCCTCAGACAGCTCTCATACGCGCCCCGGGCCGTCATGCCCACCCTCGCCCAGAAACACATACTCCTTGTCGAACACCCAGTCCGATATCGCCTCCAGCTCAACCTCGATCCGCGGACGCAGCGGATCGATCCGCTTGATCAGGTGCACATCCACTACCCGGTTGTCGTTCACGCCCAGCGCCTCGCAGATGGAATCTTGGGTGACCTTGAGCCCACCGTCGAGGTCGCGCCGGTGCGGTGTCTCGAAGTAAAAGTCGATGAACAGCGCCACGTGCCCCTCCCGAAGCGCAGCCACCAATGCATCCGAGATGGAGCCCTCTGCACGCATGCGCCGGATGCTCTTGCGCACTTCTTTTTTGTACTTGCGACTGTTCCTGCTCAAGACTCGCCGCCCATTGACGGTTGCATATTGCTGATTGATGCTGGGTGGCAGTGGCAGCGCAAACCGGACCCGGAATTCCCCATCGTTCGCCATACGCCAAGTATAGCACATTTGTTCTCGCCAGGCAAGCGACCAAGGATCTACGCGGCCCACTGGCCGGACATCCCCCTCGCACCTGCCTACTGTGCATTATACCACATTCCGCAAGGACGCTCCAGCGCCGGCTTGTAGGTTTATCGAACCGATGCTATAATCAGCCCGTAGCGATGCGCGGGCACCACATGCAGGCAGACGCCCACGGCAGGAAACCGGTGCATCGTGTGCGGAGGCATGAGCGCCATGACAGGACCCCAGCCAGAAAAAAGGAATATCCTCCTCGTTGGAGCCGGGCCGGAGCTGGCTGGCGATGTTAGAACCGCCCTGACGCCGTTAGGATATCGGGTTCACATAGCTGCAACCGGCGGCCAAGCCCTCGAGCTCGCGCAGGAGGCCTCCTTCGACATCATGCTTCTGGATGCTGATCTCCATGACATGGATGCCCGCCAGTTCTGCCTGCACTGCAGAGAGGCGGAAGCCACCCGGGGCTTGCCTATCCTGGTTCTGTCCCCTGCCGTCGCTCCCGAGTCCATTCAAGAACTACTGTCAGCAGGCGCGGCTGACGTCCTCACTGCCCCACTGGAACTGCCCTTGCTCCGCGCCCGCGTGGAGACACACCTGCAGATGATCGCCCTGAAGACCGAGCTCGCCCGTCGCGATGCGTTACTGGAAGAAGAAGCCGCCACCCTAAGGCAGGTGGAGGAGAGCGTGCGCATCGCCGAGATGAGTGGCAGGGAGCTGGTAGAGAACCTGAGTGAGGTAATCTACACCGCTGGCCTGGACGGGATTCTGACCTATGTCAGCCCGGGTGTTGAACGACTTCTGGGCTACACGCCTCAGGAGGCTGTCGGCCGGCATGTCAGCGACTTTGTCCATCCCAAAGCCCACAGCAGCCTTTCCGCGCGGATAGAGCGCGTTGCTGCAGGCCAGCGAGAGGCCAACGAGTACCGCTTCGTCACCAAGACCGGTGCGACACGTTGGGCGCAATCCTCGAGCCAGCCGATAATCGAGGATGGTCAAGTTATTGGCTTGCAGGGTGTGCTGACAGACATTACTGAACGGAAGCAGGCCGAAGAGCGAATCAGGCAGCAGAACGAGTTCCTGACCACCGTCATCGAATCCCTTACCCACCCCTTCTACGTGCTGAATGTAGATGATTACACCATCCAAATGGCAAACACTGCCGCCCAGGTGGAGGGCCTGCAGGGAAGCGCCACCTGCTATGCCCTCACTCATCGCCGGGACGTGCCTTGCGACTCGAATGACCATCCCTGCCCCATCGAGGAACTCCGAAAGACGGGCAAGCCGGTAAGGGTCGAGCACGTCCACTACGATCCCGGAGGCAGAGAGAGGTACGTCGAAGTACACAGCTATCCTCTATTCGATGACCAAGGTAGGCTCGTGCGCGCCATCGAGTACACGCTCGACATCACCGAGAGAAAACAGGCAGAGGAGCTGCTACGCGAAAGCGAGGCGCGCTGGCGCTCCGTCACGGAGAACTCACCTGACCATGTGATGCTCCTGGACTCTGATCTCAAGATCCAATTCGTCAACTACCCATCCCCGGGCTTGACTCTCGATCAGTTGCTCGGCACGCCGCTGTACGCCTATGTCGACGAGGAGTACCAACAGGATGTCAAGGAGACGCTCCAACGTGTGCTGAACTCGAGCGAGGCTGCTAGCTACGAAACATCGTACAGTACTCCTGATGGCGACAGCATATACTATGAATCGCGTGTCGTACCCCGACTTGTGGAGGGTCAGATCGTAGGTCTGGCGGTCAACGCACGCGACATCACCGAGCACAAGCGAGCAGAGCAGGCCTTGCGAGAAGCCATGGAGGCCGCAGAGCAGGCGCGGCAGGCCGAGCAGGAGCGGCGGAGAGAGGCAGACCAGCGACGAAGAGTAGCCGAGAGCTTGGCCGGGGTCATGGACGCGCTGAACTCGAACCAGCCGCTCGAGCACGTCCTGGATCATATTGCCGCCCAGGCCCGGGAGTTGCTAAACAACGAAGAGGTCGCCATCTACAGATTGGCACACAACGGTGAGGAGCTGATCTTGCAGGCCGCGCAGGGACCGGTTCGCGCTGATCTACGGGCCATAGAGAGAGCATGCAAGCTGGAGAAAATCACACAGGCTCTCTCTGCGCGCAAACCCTTGATCATCAATGATCTGAAGGCACTATCGCTCCAGGGTGAAAAGCGCTTGTCCCAATCTTTCCGGGCGGTATTGATCGTTCCTGTCATGGTGCAAAGCGCAACCTACGGCGGCATAGTTATGTGCAGTATCGAGCCGCGGAATTTCTCAGATGATGAGGTGGAACTTGCTGCCATTTTTGCCAATCAGGTTGCCCTGGCAGTAGAGAGCGCAAGGCTGAGAAGCCAGCGAGAGCAGGCCGCTGCTGCCGCAGAGCGCAACCGTCTGGCTCGCGAGCTTCACGACTCGGTGACACAGGCCCTCTTTTCGGCAACCCTCGTAGCCGAGGTTCTCCCCCAAGTTGGAGAACGCGACCCGGAACTTGCTCGCGAAGGGCTGCTGGAACTCGGTGCGCTCACGCGCGGCGCGCTGGCTGAGATGCGGACCATGCTCCTGGAACTACGCCCAACTGCGTTAGTGGAGACCAGGCTGAGCGACCTCATCAAGCAGCTGACCGACGCCGTAACAGGCAGAGTGGGTTTGCTCGCAAGCTACAATATTGAGCCGAGCCCCGCCCTGCCCCCTGACGTGCACATCACCTTCTATCGCATCGCCCAGGAAGCGCTCAATAACGTTCTGAAACATGCGAAAGCCAAGCGCGTCAACGTCAGCCTGGTCGCGGCGCCGCCCGTTGATTCAGAGGCGGATGGCAACTGGCAGGGGCAGATAGTGCTAGCGGTCGCTGACGACGGACATGGTTTCGAGCAACGCGGACCAGGGCCAGACAAACTCGGACTCGAGATCATGCGCGAGCGCGCCGAGACGATCGGCGCTGAGCTCAGCATAGAAAGCCAGCTGGACGAAGGAACCCGCGTGACCTTGATCTGGCCTCGGGAAGACACGGCCGCAGACGAATAGACATCCCAGGAGACGTACATGACTGAGCCAAGCCCTATCCGCGTAATGCTTGTGGACGACCACGCCATGCTGCGCAAAGGACTGAAGTTCTTTCTGGCCGGCTTTGACGACCTCGAACTGGTGGGAGAGGCAGCCAGCGGCAAAGAGGCCACCCGCCTGTGCGCTGAACTCGAGCCTGACGTGGTCCTGATGGATATGATCATGCCGGACATGGACGGTGCTGCGGCTACTGAGATCATCCGCCAGCAATCCCCCGAGATACAGGTCATCGCCCTCACCAGTTTCCAGGAGGAGGACCTTATCGAGCGGGCCCTCCAGGCAGGTGCCGTCAGCTACCTGCTCAAGAATGTATCCGCCCAGGCCCTCGCCGACGCCATCCGCCAGGCGCACGAAGGTCGCTCCACCCTGGCCCCTGAGGCCGCCGAGGTTCTCGTCAAAGCCACGCGCCAAAGGGCCAGTCAGCGCGACTATGGCCTCACCGATCGAGAGCAAGAGGTGCTATCCCTGCTCGTCGAGGGTCTGTCCAATGCCGAGATAGCCGAGCGCCTGGTGATCAGCATTGCCACCGTCAAATTCCACGTTCGCGGCATCCTATCCAAACTGGGCGTCTCCAGCCGGACCGAGGCCGTCACGCAAGCCTGGCAGGAGAACCTAATCCCCTAGACCTTCCCAGTTCCTGCGAAAAGCCTATCCCTACGGATATGGTACTGCCTGATCTTTTGGTTAGGCAGACTCTATCCCGAAGAACTCTCCTTTTGCACGGTGCAAGGGGAGAGTTTTTATCATATACTACCTACGTATCTAGGAATTTACGGGGAGTAAGAGGAGCATACAATATGGTCTCAAAACGAACCCCTCGTTTTGGCCACCATCCAAAAAAGGAGAATGAAATATGATTAGTAGACGCAAG